>VGRB01000280.1 GCA_016875475.1 Deltaproteobacteria bacterium | reverse complement strand
GGGGTGCCCGCCCGAAAACACCCCAGCTTCCCTTGCGCGACCCCGGCAACCTGCTACCCTGGTTGCAGGTCGAATGGGGGCCGGTTCGCGTGAATCGCATCGTGGCATTCATGGTCGTGTTGCCGATGGCCTGTCTCGCGTGCTCGAGCGGGGACAAGTCTGGCCGGGGATCGCCGGCCGCCCGCGTCGAGGACGCGTTGAAGCGGTTCGCGGCTGACCTGAACGCCGGCGACCCGGCAATGGGGGAGTTGGAGCGCGCGCTCGCAGCCCGGCTGACCGATGCCGCCGCCGAGATCATCGCGCGGCAGTACCTGCACATGGTCGAGGCCGCCAGCCGCCACGAGTCGCTTCCTCTCGACCCGGAGTTCCTGGCGCTCGCCCTGGAGCTGTCGGACCTGCCCTACTTCAACGAGTTCGCGTACGCGCTGGCGGCCGTGAACGACGAAGCGCCTCCCGGCTACCCCGGCGCCCTGGCCAGACGGACGTCCTCCCTCACGACCGCTCCCTCGTGCGCGAAGAACTGCGCCCTGGACGCGCTGCCCGACTACTTCGTTTCGCAGGGCGCCACGGTCCTGGGCCTCTTCTCCCCTCAGTTCGACGCGGTCGCGAGCGGCATCGGGTGCACCGACCAGACGCGGGAGATGTACGACTGCGTGGCCAACCATCGCTGCAACCGTGCCAGCATCGGGGACCTCGCCATCTCCTGCTACGGGACCCTGGGCTCGGCCCTCGGGCTCGGCGGGGCCGTCGGTGCGGCCGCGACTGCGCCCTGGCTCGCCGGGGCCGTGATTGTGATGGGCGCCTTCGCCGGCGCCCTCAACGCCCGGATGCAGGTCGAGGACGCGGTCCGCGAGTGCGAGGAGTACCAGGAGGCGAACTGCTGCATCGGCAAGGTCAAGTGCGGCACCGCCTGCTGCGAGCAGGGCTTCGGCTGCCTCGCGGGCGGCCTGTGCGCTCGCAACGCCACGCCCGGCTGCGCCGCTGGCGAGACCCGGTGCGGGATCTGGTGCTGCGCGGCCGGGCAGGACTGCGGGGACGACGGCACGTGCCACCTGCCGCCGGTCTGCCTCGAGGGCACCAAGGCCTGCGGGTCTTCCTGCTGCACGGAGCGCCAGCGATGCGACTTCGACGGCGTCTGCCACGAGTGCACCGGCGCCTCACTCTGCGGCGGCACCGTGTGCTGCCTGGGCGGCCGCTTCTGCAACGCGGTCGGCCAGTGCCTCCCCGAGCCCTCGGGCGGCTGCGGCTCGGTCTGCGGAACCTCGTGCTGCGCCCCGGGCCAGGCGTGCTCCGGCACGGATTGCGTCGGCGACGCGGCGTCCTGCCCTGACGGGGTGTGCACCCCGGGCGTGGAGACGCCCATGGTCTGCCCGGCGGACTGCCGGACGTCGGTCTGCGGCGACGGCCGGTGCGAGAAGGGCGAGGACCCGGGCTGCCCCGCGGACTGCGGCTCGGGCGGGTCCGGCGTGTGGTCGTGCGACATGGTCGAGAAGTACGACACCTGCCACGAGACCGCGGGCTGCTCCGAGGCGGACCTCGCGTACTCGGCCGAGTTGTGCGACGACGGCATCTGGTCGCAGGCGAGGTGCCCGACGGCCGGCCGCCTGGGCCACTGCAGCTACGGAGCGATCTGGGGCTGCGACAAGGCGAAGGTGACGATCAGCTACTACTCGGACTTCAAGGTCAAGACCAACAAGGACTCGTGCAAGGCGTCGGGCCACGGGACTTGGTACGACAACTGACGGGATGAAGCTCTGGTGGTCCGGGAGCCTCCGGCCGCTTTGCACCGCCCGAAGGGGAGCAGCCGAACCCAGGATTGCAGCTGACAAGTTCCTGCTGTCACGCCGGCTGACAGGCGGCTTCGCCGCCCCGGCGCGACCGGTGCAGGATCGCTGTATGCGTATCGCGACGGCGCCGGCAGCCGCCGTGCCAGCCGCCCGCCTGCGGCGGTCGCCGGAACTTGCAGCTGAATCCCCAGCCGTTCGCCGGACCGAGCACGCCCCCTGCGTCCGCCGACACATCGTCCTTGCCCTCGCCGCCGCAGGTCGCCTGCACTCGGCGTCGCCCTGGTGAGTCGCTCAAAGGGGCGCGCCTCGGCCCAGGCATTCCGGCTGGCCATTCGGTCCATCGCCTGCCGCGTCGCTTTCCTCCGAGCTGACACGTCCCTTCCTCGCCTCGCACATGAGGCGCAGCGCGGCTCGGGCGCCCCGGCTGCCCGCGTCCGCGGCCTCCTGGAGCACGCCCTTCGGCGCAGCCACGACGGCCAGCTCGGCCAGGGAGAACACCCCGTTCGCCACGATCAGCAACGCGACCACCAGGACCTCGGCGAGCATGGGTTCACCCCTCCCCGGCATCGGGGCCGGGCTCCGGCTCGTCCAGCTTCCGGTAGACCGTCCGCCGGTCGATCCCCAGGATCCGTGCGGCCTCGGCCTTGTTGCCGTCCACGGACTCGAGCACGCGGCGCACGTACGCGCGCTCCACGTCCGCGAGCGGCATCCAGCGCCGGGCGGCGATGTCGAGGAAGTCCTCGCGCTTCGCGTCGTCGCCGAGGCGCAGGTCGCCGGGCACCAGGGTGTCGTGATCGCTGAGCGCGACCGCGCGCTCGACGACGTTCGCCAGCTCGCGGACGTTGCCCGGCCAGTCGTAGGCGAGCATCCGCCGAAGGGCGGGCACCGAGATCCCGACGATCTGGCGCCCGAGCGCGCTGCCGGCACGCGCCAGGAACACGTCCGCCAGGGGCTCGATGTCCTCGCGCCGGTCGCGGAGCGGGGGCACCTCGATCCGGATGACGTCAAGACGGTAGTAGAGGTCCGGCCGGAAGCGCCGCTCCCGGAGCGCTTCCTCGAGCGGACGGTTGGTCGCGGCCACCAGCCGGGCATCCGCCGGAACCTCCCGCGTCGCCCCCACCGGCCGCACGTGCCCGCTCTCGAGCGCCTGGAGGAGTTTCGGCTGGGACTCGATCGGCAGCTCGGCCACCTCGTCGAGGAACAGCGTCCCCCCCGAGGCCCTCACGAACAGCCCGTCCCGGTCCTCCCGGGCGTCCGTGTACGCGCCGCGCCGCACGCCGAACAGCTCGCTTTCGACCAGCGGACCCGGGAGCGCCGCGCAGTTCACCTGTACGAACGGACCCGCGGCCCGCGGGCCCTGATCGTGGATGAACCGAGCCACGCACCCCTTGCCCACCCCGCTCTCGCCGGTCAGGAGCACCGTGGCCGCCGTCCTGGAGGCGCGCTCCGCGACCTCGACCACGCGCCGCATGGCCCGGGACCGGGCGACCAGGCCGTCCGGCGAAGCTGCCGCGCCCGCGAGCGACCCGCGCAGCCGCACGATCTCGCGGCGCATCTGCCGCTCGCGCAGCGCCCGCGCGACGGCCAGCAGGAGCACCTCGCCCCTGAACGGCTTGGTCACGAAGTCGCACGCGCCCATCCGGACCGCCTCCACCGCGAGGTCGATGCTGCCGAAGGCGGTGATCAGCAGCACGAGCCTGCCCGGATGCCCCGCATGGATGGCCTCCAGGAGGTCGGTCCCGCGCATCCCCGGCATCTCGACGTCCGCGACGACGAGGTCGTACCCGCTGCCCTCCTGGCGCGCGAGCGCGTCGGCCGGCGACACGGTCCCCTCGACCGCATAGCCCTCGTCCCGCAGCAGGTCCACGAGGTAGTCAACCACGCCGGGCTCGTCGTCCACGACCAGGATCCGCGCGTTCGTCTCCGCAGAGGTCAAGCGTCCTCCTCCTCGCCCTTGCCGTCGGCAGCCGGCAGGTCCACCGCGAACGTCGTGCCCGCGGGGGACGACTCGAAGGCGACGTGGCCGCGGTGC
Organism: Deltaproteobacteria bacterium; assembly: GCA_016875475.1. Taxonomy (GTDB): domain Bacteria; phylum Myxococcota_A; class UBA9042; order DTJE01; family DTJE01; genus VGRB01. The sequence continues at coordinate 3,465 of VGRB01000280.1, read as the reverse complement.
TCGTCCACGATCGCCTTGACCACGGCGAGGCCGAGCCCGGTCCCGCCCTCCGACGCCCGCGTCGTGAAGAACGGCTCGAACATCCGGCTCTTCACCTCGTCCGGGATCCCTGGTCCGGTGTCGCGCACCAGGATCCGCACCCTCGCCCGGGCCGGGATCGGTCCGCCGGGCCCGATCGGCGGCGCAACCTCGACCCGCACGTCCACCCGCCCTCCCTGGGCGCTGGCCCGGAGCGCGTTCGTGACGAGATTCAGGACCACCTGCTGGACCTGGTGGGCGTCGGCCCACGCGGCCGGCAGGTCGGGCGAGATCGCGAGCGAGAACCCCACCCCGCGCCCCCTCCCCTCGTGCTCCAGCAGGTCGAGGACGGCCCGGACCGGCTCGTCGATACGGACGGGAGCGAACCACGGCTGCCGGCGGCGCGCGAACTCGAGGAGCTGCTGGACGATGTGGGCGATCCGGTCCGTCTGGGCGACCAGGATGTCGGCGGTCTTGCGGACCCGCTCGGGGTCGTCGGCCGATCGCTGGAGGATCCGGGCGCGACCGCTCAGGACCTGCAACGGGCCCCCGATCTCGTGCGCCAGGCCCGCAGAGAGCTGTCCCACCGCGACCAGTTTGTCCGCCTCCTGCATGGCGCGCGTGAACTGGCGCCGGGACTCCGCCTCCTCCGCGAGCCGGGCCTGGGCCTCGCGCAGGTCGTGGATCATCGCGTTGAACTCGCGCGCGAGCATCCCGACCTCCCCGTGCGGGGACACCGGCAGGCCGGACGTGAGGTCGCCGGCCCGCACACGGCGCATCGCCGAAGCCAGGCGCACCAGGGGGCGGCTGATCCACAGCGTCCCGATGAGCGCGCCCAGCAGGGACGACAGCGCCACGAACGCCGCGACGGAGAGGAGGACGCCCCGGCGGGTCGCCTCCAGGTCCGCCCTCATGTCGTCGATCGGCCGGTCCAGGACCACGACGCCGCCCGTCCGGCCGTCCTCGTCGCGAAGCGGGAGTCCCAGGTACAGCCGGTCGGCGCCCTCCGGCTCGAGGCTCCGGGCCTCCCCGGACGCGATCACCGCGGCGGCCACGTCCCTGCCTGCCTGGGGCGCCGCGGTCTCCAGGGGCGGTCCCGCGACGAGTGCGCCGTCCAGGTCGTGTACGCGGACCTCGACGCCGGGCCGAATCCCGCCGAACGGTTCCACCGTCTCCAGGATGTCCTCGATCTGCCGGTCGCGGAGCGCGTTCTCGATCGAGACCTGGAGGCTCCGCCCGAGCAGGCGCAGCTCGCGCTGCACGGACTCATGGAGGTCCCGCTCCTCGGTGCGGACCAGGAGCCAGCCGTAGCCGCCGAAAAGGACCAGCCCGGCTGCGGTCAGGGCGAGGGTCATCCGGGTCGAGATCCGCACCGCGAGCCTCTCGGGCACCCGGGTCGACTATGGCAGAAACGCTCACCGTGCGCAACGATGGGCATTTCTGCCTCAGCCATCCCGCCGGGTCCCGCCCTTCGAGTCCGCCTCCGGGCGCGTGCCGGTGGCCCGGTCCGCCCCTGGCACGCGCGGTGCAACGGACCCGGCCGGGGTCGCATGGAGGATGCCGTGGCCAGGTGCATTTTCGTATTCGCGTGCTTGCTCGCGGTCTGCGCTGCCTGCAAGAAGGGAGGCGCAGGCGCACCCGACGCTCCGGCCGTCGTCCCGGACGTGTCGGCCGCAGCGGTTGCGGAGCAGGCGGTGGTCGCTCCGCCTGCCGTCGGGCCCCGCATCGAGGCGATCCAGGACCGGGTGAAGACCGCCGCGGCTTCCGCGGGGGCCGAGTCCGCTCCTGACCTGCTCTCGTGCCTCGAGAGGTCGGTGGACAATTGCCAGGCCCAGTCGATCCGCTCGGTCGCATACAGCCGAAAGGACGAGAACCTTTGCGGCTCGATCGCCAACGAGGCGATGCGGCAGGGGTGCCGCGACGGGGTGCTGGCCGCCAAGGCCATGCAGGAGGGGATCCCGGCCCTCTGCTCGAAGATCGAGGGGGCGACCGAACGGACCTCGTGCACGGTCCGGATCGTCGCGGCCAAGGCGCAGGAGTCCGGCGACGCCGGCGGGTGCGCGACGCTCTCCGACGACGCCCAGAAGGACCAGTGCGCGGAGCAGGTCCTGACGCAGCTCGCGATTGCGAAGCGCGATGCGGCAGGGTGCGACGCCCTGAAGGGCGAGGCTCGGGTGCGGTGCCGCGCCCAGGTCCTCCCGCAGGCCGCCGCGGATGCGAAAGACCCTGGCCGGTGCCGCGAGATGGCGACCCCGGAGCGCATCGAGGCGTGTACGGACTCGGCGAGCCAGATGCTCGCATCGCGCAACGCGGATGCGTCCTGGTGCGACCGCATGAGCAACGCGGCGAAGCGTAGCCAGTGCGCCGACGCGGCCACGGTGCAGCTCGCGCGGCAGAAGGGGGACCCGGCCCTTTGCGGCCAGGTGAAGGACCCGCGCGTGGCCGACAACTGCCGCGCGACGGTGAAGCCGCGGCCTGTTGCCAACTGACTGTGTCGACCGTGGACGCGCAGACCGACAACGACGCCCACGCCGGCCCCGGGCGGTTCAGCCTCCGCGCCGTGCTCGCCGAGACCATCGACGCGCTGTCGCGGGACGCTCGCGAGTCGCGCGTCGAAATCACGGCCCACGTGCCCGACTGGGTGCCGGACGCGCTCGCGGGAGACCGCGCGGGGCTCAGCCGGATCCTGGCCGGGGTCGTCGGCCTCGGGATTACGGACACCCCCGGCGGCGTTGTGAGTCTCGACGTGGCGACCGCCTCGGAGACGGGCGGGCGGGTCGTCCTGAGGTTCTCGGTCACGGACACGGGGGCAGGGGCTCCCGACGACGGACGGCGGCAGGGTGTCGCCGCGCTCGTCGGTGCCATGGGCGGCCGGCTCTCGATCGAGTCGGCGGCGGGCGTCGGGAGCACGGTGCAGTTCACGTTGCCGCTGGTGCTCGCTGGGGCGGTCACGAAGACGGCGGCGACGAACGCGGGGGGCGTCGGAATGGACGAGAGGTCGGGTACGGGGACGGGCTCGGGCTCGGGTTCGGGCTCGAGTACGGATGGGAAGGCCCCGGGGGGGATCCGGCGCGGCCCCCTCTGGGGGGCGGCGCTCGCCGCATACGGCGTCGGCGCGGCGGCCTACCTGCTGTACGCGAAGATCCGCATCAAGTTCGACGCGTCGTTCGCGAGCGCCTGCGACTTCGGCGGGAAGCTGAACTGCGACGCGGTGCAGACGTCGCCGTACTCCGAGGTCCTCGGGGTCCCGGTCGCGCTCCTGGCGATCCCGACCTACGTCATGATGGCGTACCTGGCCGTTGCGGCGGCGCGCAACCGGGACGCGGCGCCCGAGGCCGCGGGGCGGTCCGTCGGGGCCCTGTTCGGGCTCGGCGCGCTGACCACGGGATACGCCGTGTACCTCGCCTGGCTGTCCGCGTTCGTCATCAAGGCGTTCTGCATCTTCTG
>VGRB01000279.1 GCA_016875475.1 Deltaproteobacteria bacterium | reverse complement strand
CCAGCCCTCGTACCCGATCGAGAACGTGGCGGCGCTGAGCCCGAAGCCGCCGATCTTCGGCGAGTCCACGATCACGAACGCCGCGTCGGCCGCCACGGGGGTGCCGTCCGGCGCGGACAGGCTCATCGCGAGGCCGGTCCGGAACGTGTAGCGCGCGAGGATGTTGCGGTCGATCGAGAGGCCCGGCGGCGGGGGGGGATTGGTGGGGTTCAGCAGCTTCAGTGCGGAGTACAGGGCGCGGACCGAGTAGATCGCGCCGTACGCGGTGGTGCGCAGCGCGTCCACGCACCCGGCGGGGTCCGCGCAGTCCTGCGAGGCCGAGTCCCAGGTCGCGCACGCGCAGTCGTACGACGCCCCGGCCTCCGGGGACGGCGTCCAGACGCGCCAGACGTTCAGGTGGTCCGCGAAGCTCTTGAACGGCTCGAGCGCGAGCAGCGAGGCCGCGACCTCGTCCGCGTGCGCGACGAACGCGTCCTTGCGGGCCGCGGAGTAACCCTCCGACAGGATCACGAACGAGACCGCCCGGTCGGCCGGCACGCCGCCGTGCAGGAGGACCACTTCAGGGGCGCCGACCAGCTTCGTGAAGTCGGAAACCGGCACCTCGGGGATGGCGCCGATCGCGACCTCGGCGAGCGGGATGCCCCCGAGGTCAGCGAGGATGCCGACGCGATCCGGGCCGGCGGACGGGCACGACTCCCCCCCCGAGGCGATCCCCGCCTTCTCCGCCGCCGTCAAGGGCCGGTCGAACCGGAGGAACGCGGCGCCGGGCAGGTCCGGGACCACGAACGTGATCGCCTCCAGGTCCGCCTGGAAGATGGAGGAGACGACCGAGATCAGGAACGGCGTGGGCTCCATGCCGGTCTCGGAGGCGGCCGAGGACATCACGTACTCGCGGACCTGGACCGGCTCACGAAGGCGCCCGCGCCACAGCACCTGCCTCGATGCGTCGAGGACCGCGATGGTGAACGGGAGCGTCGCGGGGGCGCCCTTGGCGTCCCGGTACACGTCCGCCTCGTCGAGCGCGTCCACGTCGCGGAAGACCTCGGCGCCGACGAGACGGCCGCGCGAGGCCCCGTCCGGGGACTTGCCCGCGAGCAGCAGGCGGTTCCCGAGCTTCCACGTCACCGCCCCGCACGTCGCGCCGTCCGCGTCGTCGCCCGTGTAGGTCGCGAACAGCCGGATCCCGGGGACCTGCTTCGGGAGCGGCAGTCCGAAGAACTTCGCGGCCTCGAAGTCCGGGTACGGGTTCGGGTCGGGCGACACGTCGGGCGACACGTCGGGCGACACGTCGGGCGACACGTCGGGCGCCGCGTCGGGCGACACGTCGGGCGCCGCGTCGGACACCGCATCCGCAGGGGAATCGGCCGGGACGTCGGGGGGGGAGTCCTCGGCGGGGGCGCCCTCGACCGGTGCGTCGGCAGCCGGGGCGTCATCGACGGCGTCCCGGGCGGCGTCGGCGGGCACGTCGGGCACCGTGTCGGCCGGGACGTCGGGCGACTCGTCCGGGACGGGCTCGGGTGCAGGCTCCGGAGCGGGTTCGGGCACGGGCTCGGGGTCGGTGGAGGACTCGGGCGCCATGTCCGGCGCCATGTCCGGCGCCACGTCCTCCGAGACGTCGTCCGGAATCTCCTTCTCGTACTTCCTGCTCTCCCCGCCCCCGCAAGCCGCGAGGATCGCAGCCAACGTCAACGCCAGGGTCAGGCGCATGGCCCGCCTCCGCACACGAGAAGCCGCCACGATGCAGGGCGAGTATCGCGCAATCGGGCCCCCGCGGCCATGATAGGCTTCGCCGATGGATCGCATCCTCCAGCGCGCGCCGGCGCTCGTGATCCTGGTCGGTGTCGCCGGGACGCTCGCGCTCGCCCTCCCGGTCCCGGAGGGCGCGTTCTACAGCGGCGACGGAGGGCTGAAGTACCTGATGGCGCGCCAGGTCGCGTCGGGGGGGCTGCACGCCGACCTGCGCATCCCTGCGGACGGGTGGGTCGCGGCGCTGTGGGATCGGGGGCTCTACCCGTTCGGCCCGCCGTTCGTGTATGCGATGGACGGCGCCCGGTACCTGTCGTTCCCGCTGCTGTTCCCGTTCGCCGCGGCGCCGCTGCTGGCCGCGTTCGGGTGGACCGGGCTGTTCGTGCTGCCGCTGCTGGCCGTGTGGGGCGCGTGGATCGCGGCGTGGGCCCTGCTGCGGCGCGCGGGGGCGGGCCCGGGGCTGGTCGCGGTCGCGCTGGCGGCGCTCGTCCTCGCGACGCCGCTCACGCTCTACGCCGCGATGTTCTGGGAACACGCGCCGGCCGCGGCGCTCGCCCTGGCGGGAGTTCCGGCGTTCGGCCCGCGGGTCGGGGCGCCGCGATCCGCGGCGGCCGCGTTCGCGTCGGGCGTCGCGTCGGGCGTCGCGCTGGGCGTGGCGGGATGGCTGAGACCGGAGTGCCTCGTGGTCGCGGCGATCGCCGCGCCGGCCGGCCTCGCGGTCGCGGCGCGCACCCGGGAGTGGCGGTCCCCGGTCGCCGCGTGCGCCGGGCTCGCGGCCGTCGCGGCCGGCCTGGTCGCGACGAACCTCGCGATCCACGGGCTGCCGCTCGGTCCGCACGCGCTGCAGGTGGTCGGCCCGGAGGCGATGTGGCGGCCGGGCTGGCCGCGGCTCGCGACGAACCTGGCGCTCCTGCTCGCCGCGTTCGCGCCCCTGTCGATCGCGGGCGTGGCCGCGCTCGGCCTGCTGCGGTCGTCCCACCCGGCCGGCCGCCTGGCCGCGTTCCTGGCCGCGGTCGCGGTGGCCGCGTGCCTGGCCATCCCCGCGGTGGTCCCGAACTCGGGGGGGACCCAGTGGGGGCCGCGCTACCTGCTCGCGCCGATCGTGCTGCTGACCGTGGCCGCCGCGCTGGCCGTCCACGCGGTCCGCGCCGGCCCGTCGCCGCCGCTGCTCCGCCGGCTCTGCCCGCCGGTCGCCGCCGGCCTCGCCCTGCTGGGCACGATCGGCAACGCCGGCGTCGGCGTGCCGGACCTCGCGGACCACTACGCGGACCGGGTGCGTTTCCTGGACGCGCTGCGCGCCGATCCCCACCGCGTGATCGCGGCGTCGTACCACTACGTGCCGCTCGAGCTCGCGTCCCTGTTCGACGACAAGGCGGTCTTCACCGTGCTCGACGAGGCGGGCTTCCGCGCGCTGGCCGCGGGCCTGCACGAGCGGGGCATCGACGGGTACCTCTTCCTGTCGTACGCGGAGGGCGGGTCCGCCGGTGCCGCGGGCACGGGCGAGACGCGCCGCACGTCCGACCTGGACGACCTCGTCGTCGACTGCACGCGCGGGCCGCCGATCGGCCCCGAGTGGGTGTCGTGGGACTGCCGGATCGCTTCGGCGGGTCAGCGCTGAGGGGACTCCCCGCCGGTCGGTACGCGCCGCCGAGATCGGCCCCGCGCCACCCGAAGTGGTTGTCGGACGCGGTGAACCGCAAGAACATGGACGCCGTGGTCGCGGGGTGCTGTCGAGCCTGACGTCCCGTCGAGAAAGCGCCGCCGACCTCCCGGTCGGCTTCGACAACCCTGCGGGTTGCCGACATGGGCCCCCCTTGGGGCCGATGGCCACAAGGGGGATTCCCGACCGGACTTCGACAAACCGCATGCCGCGGTTTGCCGACAGGCCCGACAGCCCGGTGGCACCGACGACGACGTTCGTCTTCCGCCGGTTTTCGGCGCCCATCGACAGAAGACGACTCGGCGTCCGGCGGGATCGCGACGAGCCGGGGACCCACGAGCCGGGCCACCTGCAAGCGCCGGGGAGCGAGCCAACCAACCGGGCGGTTCGTCGTGCCGGCCACCTGGGCGTTACCTGTCGGTGGACGTCGATAACCGCTGCTGCGGCTGGACAAGCCGGACGCTGGCGGACGACCGGCACGTCCGCCAACGCCTGGCCCACTCTTACCGGACCGCTGCCTCGCGCAGTTCCCGGCAGAATCAACAGGCCGGGGTGCCTGAGAGCATCGCCGCGTCCAAGGCCGGCTTCCGGCATGTCACGCGCGAAGCTGGCCTTCGACCCGCCTCACGACCTCCGGATCGGCATGGAACTTCAAGCACTTCAGGAGTGCGTTCAAGTCGATCCCCGGCATGCGCGCGAACCGCTCGGCGATACGTGGATACGCACCCGAGCGCGAGGAAATCAGGGACTCCAGATGCGGAATGGCTTCCCCTGGACGCACGGAGGCAATCTCCTCCGCGTGCTGACCGAGCCACTCCCCATCAGTGTAGGCGAACGCGGCAAAGACGGCGTCCATCGCAGGTCCCGGGGGCCGCAGCATTTCCGTCCTCAGGCACTCGAGTGCCAGCGAGTCCACGACCTGCAGCCTCTCGTCTCTCACGTCGACCTGCGCCGCGAGGGCCAGCATCATGTCGTCTTCCTGGGTTCCGCAGGCGCCGGTCGCCCCTCTGAATACGGAGCGGTCCGCGCAAGCCACCTCGGCGAGGCGGCCGGAGCCGGGCACGCCCGGGAAGTCCCGGAAGAACCCGATCGCGCGACGTCGGACCTCGGGTTCGGCGTCGGTCAACGCGTCCGCCACCACGAGCGAAAGGCGTTCCTGCATCTGCGACGATGCCAGGCGAGTCCAAGTCTCGTTGTCGAGAGCGCCGCGCCTGACCTGGAGACCGGGCACGGCCCGGTCCGCATCCGGTCCGTGCAGGCGGACGTACAGCCGATGCAGCCATGCCCAGCCCCATTCGTCCTGCGGCAGGTCCACAAAGAGGCACTCCCGGGCGAGTTCCTCGAACACCTGACCGTCCACGGGCGTCCCGTACAGACGGACACAGACCCTGTAGAGCCACTCCCAGCCTCGCCCGTCCCGCGCGATGCGCTCGGCGTGTGCGCCGAAACGCGTGAGGACGCGTCCGCTCAATGCATCGAGGTCCGCAGGCGTCGCGGCCGCGGCCGGCAGGCGACCCAGCAGGGCGTCGCGGACCACGCGGGCGACGTCGGCCTCCTCGTCGAACGTGAACCCGTCCATCGTGACCGGGAGGTTCGCCTGGGGATGCCCGGCGCAGCCCCAGGGAGGCAGCACCTCGTCGGCGTGCAGGGTCGGGTCGCGGAGCGCCCGGGAATCGCTGGTCTCCGTCCAGCACGCGCACCTGCACGCATAGAACCTGAACGCCGGTGTCCACCAGTCCCCCCTCAACTCGTCCAATTGAGACCAGTCGGGGGAGTCGTAGACCTCCGGAAGCCTTTGAAGCGCTTCCTTCTTCAGGAAGAAAGAGGTGCTCTGGCGGACCGGCTTCCCGCAGTTCCCGCAGACCAGCCTGTTGCAGCCGACCGGACGCGCCAGCCCGTGCTTGAACAGGTCCGACGGGTCTGCAGGCACGACCCGGTGCCCGTTCACCAGCAGTCCGCCCTCGTCGCAATGCGCCCGATGTCCGGGCTCGGCGTCACGCATCGGTTCAGTCCTTCTTCGCCTTCTTCTTGCCGCTCAGGTAGTCAAGCTTCTCGTCCGCGCCGGTGATCTCCTGCCCGTCCTTGGTGAAGATCGAGATCGTCCCGGCGAGCTTGACCAGGGTCGGCCGCTGGAGCGGCTTCACGTTCGTGTAGTCGCCGTCCTGATAATCGCCGCAGCCCGAGAACTGGCTCGCCATGGCCATGACCTCGTGGAAGCTGTGGTGCCGCGGCGGCACGAGGTAGCCGATGCAGGCGAGACGTGCATTCACGAGCGGCTTGGCATTGAGGTACTTGACGGTGTTCATGATTCGCTGGGCGGTCCCTGAGATGCCGGCGCTGACGGGGATCGACTTCTCCCGCATGTCCGCGATGAACTCGTGCTCCTCGTTCACGAGGTTCGCCTTGCACCCGGCCGCGAAGCCCAGCGCAGCGTTCTCGTCCTGGGGTCCCACCCCGTAGGCGTCGTTCGAGTTCGACGAGTAGTCCTCGGGCAGCATGCCGGACTGGCCGGTCTTCCTCGATGACATGGTCTTGTCCGGGCCGAGCACGTCCTTCGAGGGCTCGCGGGTCTTCAGCCCGAGCGACTCCAGGAGGGTGTCGAACCCGGGGCCGCGCCCGCCGCTGCCTTCGATCGCTGCGGCGAGTTGGAACTTGTCGAAGCACTCAACCAGCTCTCCTCGGGAGTCAAGCGGGATTCTTCCGATGCCGTCCACCGACTCGATCTCGAACCTCGCTTTCAGCTTGCTCCGAAAGGCAGACTGCCCGAAGGAGCTGCGCGCGACCTTGAGGAGGGACTCCCACGGTACCGGGCTGGCCCGGTCCATGACCGCCGCGGCAAGGGCATCCCTCGAGTTCAGGTCCGTCAACGAGCCGGTCTTCGCGTCCTGGTGCGCCTTGAGCCCCCCTAGTTCCTGGCCCTTGCCAGGCTCATAGACCTTGACCAGCGAGGTATTCTGCGCGCCGGCCGCCTTCTTCGCCTGGTCCAGGATCTCCCGGTCGACCTTGTCCTTGAGACGCTCGCACGCAGCGTCGAATTCCTTCTGGTCCTGCTTGCTCATGAACTCGGCCCCAAACGTATCGAGGTGGGCGCACATCTCGGGCAGGGCCGCGGGGCCGGCCCAGAGCTTCCGAAGCTCCGCGCTCTCCGCACGCACTCCCTCGGGGTACTTCATCATTGCCTGGACGACGTCGCCCTTGCTGCTGAAGCGCCCCAGGTATCCCTTCCGGACCATGTCGGTGCCCAGCTTCGCCCACACCTCCTCGGCCTTCTTGCCGGTCGCCTCGACGCTCGCGGTTACCCAGTCCGCAGCCATCCGGCACGCGGACTCAATCGTCGTGAAGACCGCCGGCTCGCCGCGCTTGAGCACGAACAGGCCCAGCTTGTGCTCGAACTCCCGCCGCTGGACCTCAAGGTCCATGTCCCCCACGCCCGGCTTCCGCTTGAGGATCTCCCGGACCTTCTCCATGCACGAACGGGCATCGGCGAGCGCCTTCTCCTTGGCCTTGTCGTCCTTGGCGTCGTTCGCGGTCCTGTAGTGTGCCTGTGCCTTCTCCACCCAGGTCTTGACCTGCCGCTCGTCGTCGCCCTCCACCCACTGGAAGGCCCCGCCGTCAGCGATGTGCTTGATGACCAGATCCGGGTCGGCCGACGCGACCATCATGCGGGCCGCCTGGCCCTCGCCCTTCATCCACAGCCGGTGCTGCTCGCCGTCCGTCGTCTGGAACTCGACGTTGAGCTCAGCGCCATCGTTGCCGTTCCCGTCCTTCCCCTTCCCCTCGCCCCCCTCCGCGCCGTCCTCGCCGTCGGCCGCGCCCGCGCCCTTCCCCTTGCCCTTGCCGGACAGGGCACCCTTGGCCTTCTTCCACAGCGCCTTGACCTTGGCCACCACCCAGTCCAGGGCCTTGTCGATCGCGCCGTG
>VGRB01000278.1 GCA_016875475.1 Deltaproteobacteria bacterium | reverse complement strand
TTTTGCAACGAGATCCCGGTCGGCAACATAAGGTCGAGCTTCGTGCTCAACCAGCAGGAGATCCGCGAGAAGGGCCAGCCGGCCAAGCTCGACATCCTGTGGGTCGTGGACGACTCGCCCTCGATGTGCCAGGAGCAGCAGAGCCTGGCTTCCTCCTTCAAGACGTTCCTCTCGACTTTCAAGAAGTACACCGCGATCGACATGCAGCTCGCGGTCACCACGACCAACGTGTGCGTCAAGGAGAAGCCGCACATCCGCGGCAAGTTCGTCTACCAGCCCGCGGACGACAGCACGATCTCGCCCGAGTGCGTCGAGAAGCGCGTGCTGCCGTGCCTCAAGCGCAGGGACGGGACCGACGACTGCCCGACGCGGCCCGAGCTGAAGAACCTGGACCCGCAGAACTGGGTGTGCGAGGACAAGCCCGCGAAGTTCCTGTATTCCTGCGACAAGCCGGCCGAGTACGGGACCGACCCGCACGAGGGCGACGTCCTGTTCGTCGTGAACTCGATGTGCCGCTACAAGTGCAACAAGGAGACGGCTCCCGCGTCGTGCGGCGACACCTTCGGGGCGACCCCGGCGTGCGACGACGCCTGCAAGTCCGGCACGTTCGACGCCGCGAAGTGCCCGGCGCCCGGCACGGCCGGGTGCGGCTACGTGGCCGACACGAGCTGGGCGTGCTTCAAGAAGTGCGAGTCGTACCTGCACGACGCGACGAAGTGCGAGCAGGTCTGCAAGGCGGCCGACTGCTACGGGGCCTGTACCTACGCCGGCGACCCGGCGAGCGGCAACGCCGGGGCGAACTTCCCGAAGCAGGACTTCCTGTGCACGCTCGCGTGCGACGACTCGTACGAGTGCGACGCGCGCTGCATCGCGGAGTTCGGCAAGCCGACGTACCGCTGCCTCTACCCGGGCGGCGACAACACGCGGGCCGGCTGCCTGCTGCCGCCGGCCACCCAGTACTGCCCGCCCAAGGCGACCGGGCCGAAGGTCCTGACCAAGGGCGACCCGGCGTGCTGCGTCACCAGGCCGGACGACCCCGAGTTCGCGACCAGGTGCCGCGACGGCGTGGCGGACGGCAGCGTGACCTGCACGTGGTTCAAGGCGTGGCAGGACGGCAAGTGGGGCGGGGACCCGGGCTGGAAGGAGATGGACCCGCTGGCGGTCTACGACTCGGTCTTCGAGCTGATCTTCTCGTGCATGGCGACCGTCGGCTCCGGCCAGCTCGCGAGCCCGTGCGGGAACCAGGAGCAGGGCCTCGAGGCGGCGTGGAAGGCGCTCGATCCGTCGGGCGAGAACGCGGCCCAGGCCAAGGCGTTCCACCGGCCGGACGCGTACCTGCTGATCGTCATCGTGTCGGACGAGGAGGACTGCTCGTCGGACGACGGCGCGGTCAAGGCGGAGTCGTACGGCACGTGCGGCTGCCTGCCCGACCACAACGGGTGCAAGGCGGACGGCACGTGCGGCCACGCGCCGGGCCCGCTCATCCCGCCCGAGGAGTACGTGAACCGGTTCAAGTCGTTGAAGCCCGATCCGGCGATGGTCGTGTTCGCCACGATCAACGGCGACGTGGTCGCGGACACCCCGACGTCCCCCGTGCCGGAGGGCCAGGAGGACAAGATCCGCGAGCGCTACTACGACTGCAAGTGCCTGCCGCAGGCGACCGCGTACTCGCCGCTCACCTACGCATGCCTGTCGGCGCAGGGCAAGGCGGACCTCGGCAACCGCTACATGCGCGTGGCCCGCGGGTTCGGCCCCGAGTACGGCCAGACGTCGAACATCTGCGACGACCGCGGGCTCGCGCCGTCGCTCGAGAACATCGCGGAGCTGGTCATCCCGCTCCTGACCTCGATCTGCCTGCCGCGGCCGATCGCGGAGGACGAGGTCATCGAGGTCTACAAGATCGACGGCGAGGGGAACCGGACGCTCCAGGTCCCGTCCACGGCGACGGAGAAGCACGACTTCCGGGTGACCCAGCTCTCGGTCTGCGGCACGTACGAGGACGTCGAGCCGGGCGACCGCCTGGACAACACGATCATCTTCGAGCAGCCGCTCGAGTTCGACGACCAGGTCGAGTTCAACTACCGCGCCAAGACGTTCCACGGCCAGTGAAATGCACGTGGCATCCCTCCGCGTCCCGCTCCTGACGGTCCTTGCGCTCCTCGCGGCGGCGACCGCGCCCGCCCAGCCCGCCACTCCCCCGCCGGCCGTGCCCGGAGCCGGGCCGCCGGCGTCCAGGGACCTGTTCGAGGCGATCCACGTCGCGGTCGGGCCGTCCGCCCGGGTGCTCGACCCGGTCGCGGTCGTCCCCGCGAAGTGCGCTTCCACGGACGCGTGCAAGGACATCGACGCGATCCTCCCCCGCGACCTGACCCTGTCCGGCTACTTCAAGGTGCTCGACCCGAAGTCCTTCCTGGGCGACCCGGCGAACGAGACGATCGCGGTCACGCGCTTCCAGGACTGGTTCAACGTCGGCGCGCGTTACGTGGTCAAGGCGGAGGCGGCGGGCCGCGGGGGCACGGTCGACCTCGAGTTCCGGCTGCTCGACGTGAACGAGAAGAAGGCGATCTTCGTCAAGGGGCAGACCGCGCGCGGGGTCGCCCGGACCGGCGTGCGGCGCGCCACGCACGAGTTCGTCAACGGCGTCATCGAGGCGGTCACCGGCAAGCGCGGCATCTTCGGGTCCGATATCGTGATGTCGGTGAAGCGCGGCAACTGGCAGCGGGACATCGTCTCGGTCGAGCTGGGCGGGACGGGCACGCACGTGCTCGTGTCGAACGGGTCCTCGAACAACTTCCCGAGGTGGGCCCCGGGCGGGGCGGTGCTCTACACGTCGTTCCTGCCGGGCCACCCGTCCCTGCACGTCGGCGGGCGACGGATCACGAACGATTCCCGCGAGTACCGCGGCGCGGACTTCTCGCCGGACGGCTCGCGCATCGCCGCGTCCGTGGACATGGGCGGGCAGTCCGACCTCGTGATCGTGGACCCGAAGACCGGGGAGATCCTGAAGAACCTGACCAACAGCAGCTGGGACGAGGTCCAGCCCACCTGGGCGCCGGACGGGTCGCAGGTCGCGTTCGTGTCCAACCGGACCGGGAACCCGCAGATATACGCCGTCCCGGCCGGCGGAGGCGGGGAGCGCCGCCTGACCATGGCCGGCGCCTACAACACCTCGCCGCGCTTCGGGCGGAACGGGCTCGTCGTGTTCGCGGGCATGGACGGGTTCCAGTCCGACATCTTCACCGTGGATCCGTCGGGCACGATCGCCCGGCTGACCCAGGACCAGGGGTCGAACAAGGACCCGTCCTGGTCGCCGGACGCGCGGTACGTCGTGTTCCTGTCGAACCGGGACGGGGGTTGGAAGCCGTTCGTCATGACCGAGGACGGCCGGTACCAGTACCCCCTGATCGACGGCGCCGGGGCGTTTGCCACGCCCGACTGGGGTCGCTGACCTTCCCGCCCCTGATGGTGACGCGATGACCCGCCTCCGCCGCGCCCGGGCCGCCCTCGGCGTCGCCGCGCGCGCCTGCTGGGCGGGGCTCCGGACCTCCGCGCGGATGATCAGGGACGGCGGCCGCATCTACCTCGACGCGCACGCGTTCGATCACGCCGCGTCCATATCGTTCTTCACGCTGCTGTCCGTCACGCCGTTCCTGATCCTTGTCGCCTCGGCCGCGGGCTACCTCGCGGTCATGTTCGGTCCCGAGTACACGGCCGGCATCGTCGGCGAGATCACCGGGACCTTCCAGGGCTTCATGCCCGCGGTCGGCGACGAGATCCGGTCCATCGTGTCCGCGCTGATCGAGAACCGCGGCCGGTTCGGGCTGGTCGGCGGCGTGGTGATGCTGCTCGGCGCCAGCATGGTGTTCGGCGCGCTGGAGCACGCGACTTCGGAGGTCTTCGGGACCGGCTCGAAGCGACGGTTCATCGTGTCGCGCGCGGTGTTCTCGGTCCTCCTGATCGCCTCGGGCGCGGCGGTCTTCCTGTTGCACTACGCCATGACCATCGCGGACTCGTTCATGCTGGCGTGGCAGGGCCAGACGTTCGACCAGTGGGCGCGGGAGAGCCCGGCGCTCGACGCGGCGCTCACCTGGATCCCCGTGCCGATCGGCTTCCTCGCGGCGCTCTACGGGCCCGGCATCGTCCGGGTGCGGCCCGGGCCGGCGCTCGCCGGCGCGGCGGTGTTCTTCCTGCTGTGGGAGGTCGCGCGCGAGGTCTACTCGTACTACGTCACGAACGTGGCGCAGTACGGCGTGCTCTACGGATCCCTCGCCACGCCGATCCTGCTGATCCTGTGGACGTTCTACTCGGCGAACATCCTGCTGTTCGCGTTCGCGTGCGTCGCGGCCCTCACCACGCGGCCCACCGGCCCCGGAGGCCGGGATGCGAGTCGCCCGAACTGAAACCCCGTCCCGCACTTGCATTCCACGAGCCGCGCGGGTACACTCCGCACCCGTGTCGCCCGAGCGGCGGAAGGTCTCTAATTGAGGAGAGGTCAGATGAAGGTGCTGAAGGGTCTCGCGCTCGCGGCCGTCGCGCTCGTCGCGATCGCCGGCTGCAAGCAGCAGGTCGGCCAGGAGGGACAGGACAAGAAGGCGGGCGCCCTCGAGCCGAAGGAGAAGGTCGAGCTGGCGATGCACGTCATGTCGCAGTGCCCGTTCGGCGTGCAGGTCGAGAACGGCATCGCGCCGGTCCTCGACAAGCTGGGCAAGGCGCTGGACTTCAAGCTCTACTTCATCGGCGACGAGGCCGAGGGCAAGCTGACGGCGATGCACGGCGAGAACGAAGTCAAGGGCAACATGCAGCACGTCTGCGCCCTGAAGCACGAGCCCGACAAGTACATGAAGCTGATCCTCTGCCAGAACAAGAACATGCGC
Source organism: Deltaproteobacteria bacterium (assembly GCA_016875475.1). GTDB lineage: Bacteria > Myxococcota_A > UBA9042 > DTJE01 > DTJE01 > VGRB01. The sequence goes on along the minus strand of VGRB01000278.1, from coordinate 2,635 downwards.
GAGATCCCGAACAACTTCGACGCGTGCGCGGCCGAGGCGAAGCTGGACGCCGCCAAGGTGAAGGCGTGCTTCGAGGGCGAGGAAGGCAAGGCGCTGCTGAAGGCTTCCTACCAGGTGTCCAAGGAGAAGGGCGCGCGCGGCTCGCCGACCATCTTCCTCGCGGGCGAGCGCTACCAGGGCGGCCGGCAGGAGAACGACTTCCTGCGCGCCATCTGCGGCAAGTACAAGACCGAGAAGCCCGAGGTCTGCAAGAACATCCCGGAGCCGAAGAAGATCGACGTCACGGTCCTGACGGACAAGCGCTGCAAGGAGTGCGCGCCCGACCGGATCGTGAGCCAGCTCAAGAACATGTTCCCGGGCCTGAACCCGAAGACGGTCGAGTACGACACCCCCGAGGGCAAGGCGCTCTACGCCGAGGTCGCCGCCAAGGGCATCAAGCTCCTCCCGGCGTTCCTGTTCGCGCCCATCGTGACCGAGGACCCGGGCTACTCCCAGGTGCAGCGGTTCGTCCAGGACGCGGGCCAGTACAAGGCGCTGCAGATCGGCGCGAAGTTCGACCCGACCGCCGAGATCTGCGACAACTCCGCGGACGACGACGGCAACGGCAAGGCGGACTGCGACGACCCGACCTGCGCGGGCAAGGTCGTCTGCCGCAAGGAAACGAAGAACCTGCTCGAGGTCTTCGTCATGTCGCAGTGCCCCTTCGGCGTGAAGGCCCTGAACACCATGAAGGAGGTCCTCGCGGCGTTCGACAAGAAGATCGACTTCAAGGTCCTTCATCGCGGACGAGACCGCGCCCGGGCAGTTCAAGGCGCTCCACGGCCAGGACGAGGTCGACGAGAACATCCGCCAGCTCTGCGCGATCAAGTACTACGGCAAGGACTACAAGTACATGGACTACATCCTCTGCCGGAACGAGGACATCCGCTCCAAGGAGTGGCAGAAGTGCGCGAAGGACGGGATCGACGCCAAGAAGATCGAGGCGTGCTTCGCGGGTGAGGGCAAGCAGCTCCACTCCGAGGACATCAAGGCGGCGAAGGACCTCGGCATCGGCGCCTCCCCGACCTGGCTCGCGAACAACAAGTTCCAGTTCAGCGGCATCGCGCCCGAGCAGATCAAGCAGAACTTCTGCTCGTACAACAAGGACACGAAGGGCTGCGAGAAGACCCTGACCTCCGACGTCAAGGGCCCCACCGGCGGCTGCGGGTCGAACTAGCCCACCCACCCGCCCACCCCCGGCCACATGCCCGGGGCCGCGCACGGCGCGACCTCGTTCCCCCGCCGGGTCCCTCTCACAAGTGTAGAAGACGTCGCCCGCGCGACGGCGCTGTGATCCACCGCGACGTGAATCAGGGCGGCGTCTTCGGCCAGGGACCCGGCGGGTGGGGCTGGTCGGGGGTGGGCGGGCGGGTGGGGCTTTGGGGCTTGCCCGGAGGTGGGCGGGTGGGGGCCGGCTTACGCCGCGGCGGTGATGCCCTCCAAAGCACGAACGTCCGGGATGAAGAAGCGCTTGCCCTCCCACTGGATGAGCCCGTTCCCCCGGAGGCGGTTCAGGGTGCGGATGGTCGTCTCGAGCGTGGTGCCGGTGATGTCCGCCAGGTCCTGGCGCGTGAGCGCGAGGTCGAGGATCACGCCGCGGCAGTCGCCGACGACCCCGTAGCGGCGCGCCAGGTTCGCCATCACCTTGCAGAGGCGACCTTCCACGTTGTAGACCGCGAGCGACGACAGGTTCTCGACCAGCTCGCGGTAGCGGGCGCCCAGCTCGCGCATCACGTTGCCGGCGACGACCGGCCACTCGCCCAGCATCCGCTTGAAGTTGTGCGTGGAGATCTTCATGACCACGCCGTCGGTCAGCGTGCGGGCCGAGGCCGGGTAGGTCCGGCCCTCGATGAGCGCCGCCGCGGTCAGCTCGTCGCCGACCGAGTAGATCTCGATGATCGTGGCGGCGCCCGTCGGCGCGTGCCGCACCAGCTTCACCCGCCCCTTCAGCACGATGTAGAGCCAGTCGGCGGGCTCGCCCTGACGGAACAGGTACTCGCCCTTCTGGAACTCCTCCTCCAGGCACATCTCCTCCACCTTGAGGAACTGCGCCTCGGTGAGACACTCGAAAATCGCGACCCTGTGCAGCCTGCCCGCGTACGTCATCGTCGCCACTCCTTCTCGGCCGAACCGTGCCCGCCGGTAGGGGCGGCCGTCCCCTCCGACCGGAGTTGATATTTAGCAATTCGGATGCCAGAGGTTGCCTTTTGTCAGGGTCGCCGCTCTGCCGCACACCCGGGCGTTCGCCGGCCCCCTTCCACGCGGTTGCCGCGCGTCCCCCGATCGCGCTAGAGTCCGCTCGCCGCAGGCCCTGGCCGCGGGGGAGGCGCAATGAAGACGATCATCGAGCCGTTCCGCATCAAGTCCGTGGAACCAATCAGGATGACGACCCGCAGGGACCGCGAGATCATCCTGAGGAAGGCCGGCTGGAACCCGTTCCTGATCGCGGCCGAGGACGTGCTGATCGACCTGCTGACCGACTCAGGGACCTCCGCGATGAGCACCGAGCAGTGGGCCTCGATGATGCGGGGTGACGAGTCCTACGCCGGGTCGAAGTCGTTCTTCCGCTTCGAGTCCGTGGCAAAGGACCTCAACC
>VGRB01000277.1 GCA_016875475.1 Deltaproteobacteria bacterium | reverse complement strand
GCCCGAGTCGCTCCCCGACCGCGCCTTGGCCACGATCTCGCCGGCGAGCCGCGCAGCCGTCTCGTAGTCCCTGCCGTCGAACGCCAGCTCGGCCATCGCGAGCTTGGACGGCAGGTGGTTCGCCTCGCGCGACAGGATCTCCTCGAGCGTCGCCTTGGCGCGCGCCACGTCCCTGCGCGCGACGTGCGTCATCGCCAGGAAGTACTTCGCCGTGATCGACCCGGGGTTCTTGAGCAGCGCCAGTTCGAAGTACCGCAGGGCCTCGTCCGGCTTGTTCTGCCCGAGCGCGACCTTGCCGTAGAAGTACAGGACGTCCGCGTCCTGGGCGGACAGCGCGACCATCCCGTCGAGCAGCACGCGCGCCTCGTCGTACTTGCCGGACGTGACGAGGTCCATGACCCGGACCATGTCGGCCTTCTGGCCGCTCATCTGGGTGCCGCGCTGAAGCTCCTTCAACCTCATGTCCAGCTTGGACCCGACCGAGAACAAGGCCGGGTAGCGCTCGCGGAACCGCAGCAGGACCTCGAGCAGGTCCGCCCTGTGCTGTGCGTTCTTCTCCTCGCCCTTCGCGAGCCGCTCGAGGCGCTCCACCTCCTCGAGAAAGGACTCCTTCGTGTCCCGCGCGATGCCGGAAGTCGCCCCGGGCGGGGGCAGCGCCTTGCGAGCGGTCGGACGTTCGGCGCCGCCCGACAGGAGGTTCATCCCGAAGTAGCCGTAGTCGGTCTGGCCGAGGATCACGCCGACCAGCCCTAGCAGCAGGACCGCGAGCAGCGCGACCTTCGGCGCTCCGGTCAGGCCGAGGCCCCGGGCCCGCGCCGCCTTCGTCTTGATCGCGACCGGCGGCGGCGCCGCGGCCGGGGTCTCCACGCCGAGGGAGGGCGACGCGCCCTGGGCGCCACCGAGATCGAGGCCAAGCCCGCCTTCGGTCACGCCGTAGTCGAGCGTAAGCCCGGCGAGGTCCTCGCCTCCACCGCCTGCGCCGGCCTGCCTGCCCGCCCGCCCCCAGGAGTCCGCGATGCCGTCGAGGTCGAGGTCCGCCGTCGGGTCCGCGCCGTGTCCCGGCGCCGCGCCGGCCGGCTGCGACCCGAAGCCCGAGCCCGGCCCGTACCCGGGCCCCGGCGCGAAGCCCGAGGCCAGCGAGTGGCCGGGCTCCGGGATCTCCGGCGCGGCCCCGATCTGCACGGTCTGCTTGGGGCGGGCGCTCGTCCACGGCATCACCACGTCCGTCCCGGCGTCCTCGCTGAGCACGTCGTCGAGGTCGATGGCTCCGAGCCCGGACCCCGGCGGCCTCCCCTGCACGCGGCCGGTCACCCCGGGGTTGGTCGCCCCGCCGGCGCCGGGCAGCGTGCCGGGCGCGAGGTCGTCGAACGAGAAGTCGAGCGCGCCGAACGGATCCCCGTCCGCGGACGGGGCCTGCGCCGCCTTCCCGGGGCCGTCCGGGGCGGGCGCCTCGGCGGAGGGGACGGCGCCGCTCAGGTTGTCGAACGGCGATCCGACGTCGGGCGCAGCGGGCCGGCCGGGTGGCGCGCCCGCCGCGGGCTGCCCGAAGGGCTCCATGGCGGACGGCGTCGCGGAGGCGACGGGGGCCGCGCCGAGGTCGAACTCCGACGGCAGGTCGAAGTCCCCGAAACCGCCGGCGGGCACCGAGACGGCCGATGGTCCGCCCGACGCGCGGGGGGACGCATCGCCGCGGCCGGCGCCACCCCCGAACGCCGGCGACCCGCCCCACGCCGCCAGCGGGTCGGCTGCGGGCGCGGCGCGCGGAGCCGAGGCCTCGTCGGCCGTCCGGACGCCCGTGAACCCGGTCACCGGGGACACCGGCGAGGTGAACAGGGAGGCGAACGCGTCGGCCGCCGCGGCCGCCGCGTGCCCCCTGGCCGGCTGGGCCGGGGCGACGGGCGGCACGGGCGGCTTGACCGGCGAGCCGGGCGGACGGCCGCCTCCCCCCCCGGCCGCGGGGCGACCGGGCTCCTGCCGCGGCGGCGGCGGCTGGACGAACTCGGACTTCATCCGCGCCGTCCCCGGCGGGCGGGGGACGGGCTTCGACGGCGTCTTCTTCGCACCCTGGGCCGGCTGCTGCGCGGCAGCGGGCTTCCGGGCCGCCGGGCGGCCGGCCCCGCCGGGGAACACGGACTCGCGGGCGTTCGGGTTGTCCGTCCCCCGCAGGCTGTAGGACCCGACGCGCTCGACCGTGAGGTCCGGGGGGACCTCCTCGCGGGTGTAGGCCGTGGTCGCGAGCGCCTCGGGCCGGATGTAGGCCTCGGTCGCCTTCCCGCTGCCCGGCTCGTCGGTCACCCCGCCGAGATCCAGCTCCAGGCCCCTGCTCCCGACGGCGGCGTCCGCTCCGCCCTGCTGGAGCGCCCAGGCCGCCGCGAGGTCCACCTTGGCCCGGCAGAACGGGCATTCCGCGGCACCACTGGCCGGCAGGTTCGCAGGGAGAGGACTGTCGCAGAACGGGCACCTGAGTTCCATCGACGGCACCTCCGCAGAGCGATTCTACCACTTCGATTGCGGGGACAAAGAAGGCGACAAACGGCCCCGCCCGCGCAGCTTCCCTCGCCGGCTTCCGCATGTAGAAGGGTGCCGGGACGGGCGGGCTCGGGCTCGGGTACGGGGACGGGCTCACCGCCCGAAGGGGATCGTGATCCCGAGGGTCCACGCCTTGGAGTTCGTGTCGTAGCCGACCATCACCGGGATGTTGCGGACCTGGACTCCGACCTGCGGCATCGTGCCAACGTCGCGATCCCGGCCGTAGCCCTGGGTGACCCCGCCGATGATCGCGAAGTCCTTGTTGATCGGGTAGGCACCGTGGAGCGAGGCACGGCCCGACGACAGGTCGCCGCCCTTGAAGGTCGTCTCGTTCTGGCCGCGGACCATGAAGTCGCCGATCGTGTGCTCGACCATGAGCTTGAACCTGTCCTCGGGCACGTCGCCCGCCATCTTGCGGCGGTACTCGACCAGGAACGCCTCGAACTCCTTGGGATCGCGATACCCGAAGTAGGCGCCGTACTCGGCAAGGCGGCCCGCCTGGAAGTCGTAGGTCGCGTCGCCGCCGACGGTCAGCTTGTCGGTCAGCCTCGCATCCACCCGGCCCTTGCCGGTGAACTGCCGGTCAAGTGCGTCGGTGAGGTGCTTGGAGGTGTACGTCAGGTCCGCGCCGAGCGTGTAGCGGCCGCGCGTCGCCTGCCCCCCGAGCCCGAGCTTGGAGTTGTCGCCCTTGTCGAGCGTGGACAACTCCATGTAGTTCTTGTTGTCCCCGTATCGGTCCCTGGTCTCGGTCCCGACCCCGTCCTTGTCGAACGTGATCGCGCGGTAGTGGTACTCCAGGTCCTTGACCACCTCGTCCGACAGCTTGACCGAGACGTCGTTCGTCTTGAAGTCGTAGTGCGCCGCGCCCGCCAGCTTGTGCTCCTTCCCGGCGTACGTCACCTTGGCGTCGGCCGAGTAGCCGCCGTCGCGCGCGTAGTTCCCGGAGACCTCGCCCGAGGTGCTGCCGCGGGTCCCCTTCGCGCCGAGCGTCGCCTTGGCGACGCCCTTGTCGTCCAGGGTCGCCGCGGTCGTCACCATGGCCTTGTCGTCGCCGTAGGACGCTCCCACGTTGCCCGTGATCTTGCCGTCCTTGTCGCGCTCGGCCCCGGCCTCGGCCTTCAGCCTGCCCGCCTGGTATGTGAGCCGCAGCGAGATCGCCTCGAGCGAGATGTCGCGGACCTTGCCGAGCTTCGCCTTCACCTCGGCGTCCAGGCCGTCGGCGATCTTGAACTTCTGCTTGATCTGGGGAAGGGAAACGTTCGCGGCGACGGCAGAGGCCGCGGCGAGCAGGATCGCCGAGACGACCTGCCACGGATGGGCCCCGACGTAGCCGGAGATCTTCTGCGCGAGGTTCTTGCCGTCGTCCGTCGCGAGCCACGCGGTGGCCTTCTCGTCGAGGATCTGCCCGAGCACCTCGGCGAGCCTGGTCGCGGGCTTCTGGCCGTCCGGGTCCATCTTGTCGAGGGCACCGGCCTCCGTGACGGCCGCCTTGATCAGGCCGTCCACGGCGTCGTTCGCGTACTTCAGGACCTTGTCGGGAGACACCTCCTTCGCGACGACCTCGTAGAGCTTGCCGCCGATGAGCGACCCGAGCGCATCCTGGTACGCCTTCAACTCCGCTGCCTTGCGCTCCTCCTCGGCCTTCTTCTCGTCCGCGGGCGAGCCGGGCGACAGGGCCTGCGCCCCCTCCTCGTAGCTCATCGCGCGGAGCGACTGCTTGAGCCCGTCCTTGCCCGGCGCCTTGGTCGGGGCGGCCGGCGCCTTCTTCGGCTGCGCGGTCTGGGCTTCGCCGGCCTTCCTGTCCTGGGCGACGTCCGTGGGCATCGGGTCCTCCGGAGGGAGTGCCGGATCAATCGTACGGGGGGTCACCCGGACCGTCAAGACCCGCGTGCGCGACCCGCGTGCGCGCGACGTGCGCGTGGGAAGGAGCGGTTGACTTCGCGCACCCAAACGGACTAGATTCAACCCGCTCGGTTGGAGGCCTGGGAGATGGCGGTTCTGCGTGACGAGGGAGGCAAGATGAACCCGGGGCAGCAGGCTCCGGCCCGCGCGGGCGAGGTCAACGCCCTGCTGGGCAGGGGAAGCGAGTTCGAGGGCAAGCTGTCGTTCGAGGGCACGGTCCGCATCGACGGCAAGTTCACGGGCGAGGTCCAGTCGGACGGCACCCTGATCATCGGCGAGGGCGCGAAGGTCAAGGCCGAGGTCATCGTCGACACCGTCATCGTGCAGGGCGACATGATCGGCAACATCCGCGCGAAGACCGCGGTCGAGCTGCACGCGCCGGGTCGCCTGCGCGGCAACATCCAGACCGCCGGCCTCGTCGTCCAGAAGGGCGCGGTGTTCGACGGGAGCTGCGTGATGGAGGGTCGCGAGGGCGGCGAGCGCCGGTCCGGCCCGCCGAACATCCCGATCCCCGGGCAGTAGTCCCCGTACCCGTGCCCGTACCCGTGCCCGTACCCGGGCCCTGCCCGAGCCCGATGGGGCCGCTGCTCACGAGGGATCCTCCCGGATGTCCCGCAACCTCCTCCTCCTCGTCCTGCCGACCCTCCTCGCGGCGCCGGCCTGCCGGAAGCCGCCCCCCGCATCGGACGGCCCCCCGGCCGGCCGCACCACCGGCGCGCCCGCGGCCGTCTCGGCGACGCGCGACGTCCCGGTCCCCCCCCCCGCTGCTCCGGCCGCGCCCGCGCCTTCCGCCACTCCGCGGAAGGCCGACCCCGAGGAGGCCCGCAAGGTCTTCGACGGCCTGCGCACGCTCGCGGCGCGCGGAGAGGTGTCGGCGATGACGCCGTTCGTGCTGCCCAAGGCACGCGCCCGCCTCGCGCGCATGAAGCCCGACGACGTGAAGGCGATGCTCGCGGGCGAGGTCACGGGCACGGAGGTGAACGGCGGTCGCGTCCTGCTGAAGCTCGCCGGCGGCAAGGCGAAGCAGGCGGCGCTCTTCCTGACCGGCGCGGGGTTCAAGTACGACCCGGAGGTCTCGATGCTCTACCGCGAGCCGGACCCCGGGCCGCGCTTCCCGGAGAACCGGGAGGTCCCGCTCGACCTCGTGATGGACGGGATCCCGGGGAAGGGACGACTGGTCGCGACGATCGAGACGACGAACGGCTCGATCGACTGCACGCTTCACGAAGACAAGGCCCCGCGCGCGATCGCGACATTCGTCGGACTGGCCCGAGGGCTCCGCGCGTACCGCGACTACGGGACCGGCAAGTGGGTGCGCCGGCCGTTCTACGACGGGCTGACCTTCCACCGCGTCATCCCGCGCTTCATGATCCAGGGCGGATGCCCGAAGGGCGACGGCTCGGGCGACCCGGGCTTCGCGTTCCGCGACGAGTTCGACCTGTCGCTGCGCCACGACGGGCCGGGGAGGCTCTCGATGGCCAACTCGGGTCCGAACACGAACGGCAGCCAGTTCTTCGTGACCGACGCCGCGACGCCGTGGCTGGACGACCACCACACGATCTTCGGGACCTGCGCGTCCCCGGACGTCGTCCGCGAGATCGCGCGAGTGCCATCGAACGACTCGCGGCCCGACCCGCCGGTCAGGATCAAGCGCATCGCGTTCCGCCGGGAGGAGTAGCCGGTGGGCCCGGGGTTCACACCGCGCGGCATCGTCACCTTCCTGTCCGACTTCGGCACCCGCGACTCGTACGCGGCGGAGGTCCGCGGCGCGATCCTGTCGGTCGATCCGGGCCTCCGCGTGATCGACGTGACGCACGAAATCGCGCGGCACGACGTCCGCGACGGCGCGTGGGTGCTGGCGCGCACCGCGACGGCCTTCCCCCCCGGGACCGTCCACCTCGCCGTGGTCGATCCCGGCGTCGGGACGTCGCGCAGGGCGGTCGCGGTCGAGGCGGGGGGGCACGTGCTGGTCGGGCCCGACAACGGCCTGCTCGGGTGGGCCGCAAGCGCGCTTGGCGGCGCGGACGGCGCGGGGTGGCGGGAGATCGACGCCGCCGGGGTCCCGGCGCGGAACCCGATCAGCCTGACGTTCCACGGCCGGGACCTGCTCGGCCCGGCGGCCGCGGCGATAGCGTCGGGCCGGGTGGCTCCCGGCTCGCTCGGACGCCGGATCGACGACCCGGTCGTGGTACCATTCCCCGCGGCCCGGGTGGGGACCGGGGAGGTCCTGGCCGAGGTCGTCCGGGTGGACGGGTTCGGCAACCTGATCCTCGCCGTGCGCGCGTCGGACCTGCCGCCGGGCGCGCTCGCCGGGGAGGTCTCGATCGTGCCCCCCGGGGGGGCCACGGCCGTTCCGGCCGTCTCGGGCCCGTACGGCACCGGGGGCGGGCTGGTGGTCCACGAGGACTCGTCCGGGTACGTCGAGGTCGCGGTCCCGGGCGGGTCCGCGGCGGAGCGGCTCGGGGCGCGGGCGGGGACGCGGATGGCGCTGAGGTGGCGGTGAGGATTCCCGGCGGTTCGGCTGCCCTGGGCGCGGCGCTCGCGGTCGTCGCGGGCTGCGGCGAGGACTCCGCCCTCATCACGGCCGCCTCGCTGACGCTCGACCCGTGCAAGGACGGGAAGCCGCGCACCTTCGAGCCCTTCCGCTTCGAGGCGGACCTGCTCCGCTGGTACGGGGCGAGCGGCGGGGGACAGGTCGAGATGCGTCGCGGCTGGAAGGCCTCGACGATGTCGGACCAGGCCGTGCTGCAGTTCCCGGACCTGGACGCGGTGCGGGCGAGGATGGACGCGGGCGAGGACGTGCCGATCGACGGCAAGGTCGCACGGATGTCCATCGCGCTGAGGGCGACGTGCCCGGGGTCCGGAGCGGCCCTGGCCGCTCGCGACGGCGTCATGCAGGTGACGTCGCTGGACACGTCGGTGGGCGGGAGGATCGCCGGGGCGGGGACGTTCGACATCTGGGAGGAGCGGGCGCTGGCCGAGCCCGAGGGGACGGTCGAGCCCCTCGCGCGCGGCGCGACGCTGCGGTTCGACATGGAAGTCAGGCGCGGGACGGCGTACGAGGGATTTTCGAGGTAGGGGGCGGGAGGGGACCGGGCACGGGCTCGGGCTCGGGCTCGGGTA
>VGRB01000276.1 GCA_016875475.1 Deltaproteobacteria bacterium | reverse complement strand
CCCCAGATCGTGTGGTCCACGATGGACACGGCAATCAACCGGTCCGTGTTCGGCGACGCGGACCCTGGCGCGGCGGTGGCCGAGGCCCAGCAGAAGATCGAGGCCGATATCGCGAAGATGGCGAAGTAGATGGCCGCACCGGCGACGAACAGCCCCCGCCCGATCGACGCGGCGCTCGCGTTCGGCGTGGCGCTCGCGATCGTCGTGGCCCCTGCCTTCTTCTTCGCGGACTTCGAGGCGGGCCGCGAGCACGGCGCCTCCGAGACGTGGCGTGCCCTCGCGGCAGGCCGGGCGGTGCGCGATGCACCGGCGGAGGCGGCGAGCCTCGGTTCGGCGGCGGCGAGGTTGCCGCGCGAGGCGCTCCCGGGCGTCTCCCACGTGTTCGTGCTGACCGAGGGGGGGCTCGACGAGTTCGACATCGAGCGCGAGTCCGCGCTGGTCGCGTGCGGCCCGGACGGGCGGCCCGCCGCGGCGCCCGCCGGGCTCGAGCCGCGCATCCGCGAGGCCGCCGGCAAGGTCAAGAGCGCGCGGTCCGAGTCCGGGACCGACGGGGCATGCGCCGATGCGGGCGGGGGCGTACGCGTGTGCGGCGTCGCGCGGCCTTCGGGCGGCGTGGCGGGCGTGGTGTTCCGGCAGACCGCGCCGTCCGTGCCCGCTGGCTGGGCGGGCCTCGCGGCGCTCGCCGCGGTCGTGATCGCCCTGCTCGCGTTCGGGCGCGCCGGCGCTCGCGCGTGGTGGAGGCTCGCGGCGGTCGGGGGCGCCGCGGCGGGCGCGGTCGCGTCCCTGCTGCTGGCGTTCGCCGCACGCTCCGCCGTGGCCGCGGCCGCGGGCCTGGAGCAGTTGCTGGCCGGTGCGGGGGGGGCGCTTCCCTCGCACGACCCGGCGGTCGGATGGGGCTTCGTCGCGGCGGTCACGGTCGCGGCCGGGGCCGCCGCGGGCGGGCTGCTGCGCCCGGTCGCCGCCTTCTTCCACGACTTCCGCGGGCGGCCGTTCGTCTATGCCGCGATCGCGCCCGCCATGGTCGGGATGGTCCTGCTGATCTTCGTGCCGTTCTTCATGGGAGTCTACCTCGCGTTCCTCGACAACGACAGGAACTTCGTCGGGTTGGCGAACTTCGCCGACATCCTGTTCCCGTCCGGCACGTCCGACACGAACTTCTACTTCACGCTCGGCGTGACCGTGATGTGGACGTCGCTGAACGTGTTCCTGCACGTCGCGATCGGGCTCGCGCTCGCGCTGGTGCTGTCGGACGCGAAGCTGCGCGGCAAGGCGATCTACCGCGTCCTGCTGATCGTCCCCTGGGCGGTCCCGAACTACATCACCGCGCTCGTGTGGAAGTGGATCTTCAACACGCAGTACGGGCCGGCGAACGCCATGCTCGCGCTCGCGGGCGCCGGCCCGGTGGACTGGCTCGGGCAGTCGTTCCTGACGAACTTCGCGGCGAACCTCGCGACGAACACGTGGCTCGGCTTCCCGTTCATGATGATCGTGAGCCTGGGCGCGCTCCAGAGCATCCCGGCCGACCTGTACGAGGCCGCGCAGATGGACGGCGCGGGGCGGTGGCAGCGGTTCCGGCACGTCACCCTGCCGCTGCTCAAGCCCGCGCTGTTCCCGGCGATCATCCTCGGGACGATCTGGACGTTCAACATGTTCAACGTGGTCTACCTCGTGTCCGGCGGCGGGCCGAACAACGAGACGAACATCCTGATCACCGAGGCGTACCGGGCGTTCCGGGTGTTGAAGAACTACGGTCTGGCCGCGGCCTATTCCCTGATCATCTTCTTCATCCTGGCGGCCTACACCGCGGTCACCAACCGCCTGACCAAGGCCGCGGAGAGCGTGTACGAGTGAGCAGTCTGCCTCCCCAGATGCCGGCCGACGCGCCGGCCCCGAAGACCCGGGGCGCGCCCCCGAAGGCCGCGGCGACCGAGGCGGGACCGGTCGGGTCGCACGCGACGCCGGGCCTGCGCGTCCTGCGCCACGTCGCCCTCGTGGCGGTCACCGCCGGGACCATCCTGCCGGTGCTCTGGGTCGTGAAGATGGCGCTCGGCGAGGCGCAGTCGTTCCAGGGCGCGGAGCTGTCGCCGATCCCCCCCGACCCGTCGCTCGCGAACTTCGAGGCGGTCGTCGGCGCGACGCTCGCGGACGGGACGTGGCTGTTCGGCCGCCAGCTCCTGAACTCGGTGCTGGTCTCCGTGCTGACCACGGTCTTCGGGATCGCGGTCGCCTGCACCGCGGCCTACGCGTTCTCGCGCTTCCGGTTCGCGGGCCGCCGGAGCGGGCTGTTCATGTTCCTGGTCAGCCAGATGTTCCCGGGCGTCATGATGATGATCCCGCTGTACGTGATCATGGAGAAGCTGCACCTGCTCGACACGATGGTCGGGCTGATCCTGGTCTATTCGACCACGTCCATTCCGTTCTCGGTCTGGATGCTGAAGGGCTACTTCGACACCATCCCCAGGGACCTGGAGGAGGCCGCGGTGATGGACGGCGCGTCGCCCGCGCGCACGTTCTGGACCGTGGTCCTGCCCCTCTCGCTGCCCGCGATCGCGATCACGGCGCTCTTCTCGTTCATGACCGCGTGGAACGAGTTCGTGCTCGCCTACACCTTCCTGTCCAAGGAGAGCGCGTTCACGCTGCCCGTCATCATCCGCAACTACGTGGGCGAGCACTCGGTCCAGTGGGGTCTGTTCGCGGCGGCGTCGCTGATCGTGTCCGCGCCGGTCGTGGCGTTGTTCTTCGCGCTCCAGCGCTACCTGGTCGGCGGCCTGACCGCGGGTGGGGTGAAGTCGTAGGTCCGCGGCCGCACAAAGCCGGGGAACCCGAGTCAGGCCGCCTGAACGGGGGAGTTTCTTTCTAGATGTAGTACATCTGCTGCCCGTCGAGGCGCTTCTGGCGCTCGGCCAGGCCGGCGAGCGTGGTGCGGGTCAGGATGCCGACGACGGCCTCGTCCAGCTCGCGCCAGACCTCGAGCAGCGCGCACGTCGACAGCTTCCGGCACGGCGCGCCATCGGCGGCCTTGATGCCGCAGGTGGTCGCGAGCGCGCCGCCCTCGACCGCGGCGATCGCGTCCTTCAAGGTGATCTCGCCCGCGGGTCGCGCGAGCACGTAGCCGCCGCCGGGACCGCGTACGCTGCGGACGAGCCCTGCGCGCCTGAGGTCGAGCAGGAGCTGGTCCAGGAAGGGCTTCGGGATGGACGCGCGGGCGGCGATGTCCTTGCTCTGGAGCGGGTCGTCGCCCTCCCGGTGCGTCAGCTCGATCAGGGCCAGCAGCGCGTACTCGGTTCTCGCGGACACTCGCATCTCGGACGCCTCGTGCCGGCGGGATGTTGCGGACCGAAATGATCCGGGGGACGCCGGTGTGACCGATTGTACCACTCTGGTCGGAAATGGGCGAGTCGGGGAACAGGAGAACTCGGGTACGGGCTCGGGTACGGGCTCGGGTTCGGGCTCGGGCTCGGGCTCGGGTTCTGGCTCGGGAAGGCCGGCGGGCCGGTGGCTAGAACGCGACGTAGGCCGCGGCGGTCGCGCCGCCCCGGACCGGGCCGACGCCGACGCCCCAGCTGATCGGGGCGACGTCGCCCCTGGGCTTCGCCAGGGCGTCGCGGATCAGGAAGCCGGACCCGGTCGCGGCGGCGGCGACGCCGGTCGCGAGCAGGACGGCGCCGATGTAGTGCTTGTTCGACGAGAACCCGCCCGGCTTGTACTGCGGGTTCGGGGAGGACTGGTCGTCGTCGTACGCCTGCTTGTCCTGGATGTACGCGACCACCAGCCACGTGCCGACGCCCGTCAGGGCCGCGCCGGCGCCCACCATGGACCACGACGCGGCCGGGTGCAGGATGTGGGGCGACGACGGCGGGCGCATCCTGCAGGTCACCTCGACCGTCGTGTCCGGCGCCACGACGAACGTGGTCATGTATGGCGGCGCCCCCTCCTTCACGCAGAGCAGGCTGTGGGTGCCGGAGCGCACGTTGATGGGCGCGGTCTGGCTCCCGAACTTCTCGGTCCCGACCGGGACCATCTCGCGGTCGTCCAGCCGGACGACCATGCCGTCGAAGTTGGAGAGGTCGGTCAGCAGGATCACGCGGCCGAGCTGCTCCATCAGGTTCACCTTGTAGATCTGGGCGGCCGCGCCGCGGACGTTCTTCTCCTCGGTGAGCACTGCGAAGCCCGGCTTGCGGAACTCGAACGTGTGGGACCCGCGGGTCACCTTGATCGTGCAGGGTGCGCGGAACTTCTCGACGTGATCGACCGTGACCTCGACGTCGTTCGTGTTCGTGACCACCGACAGCTCGACCGGCTTGTTCAGTTCGAACACCAGGTCGTTGATGGACTTCTCGACCTTGCCGCGGAGCTTCGGGTCGTCGGTCTTCACCTTGCGGTAGAGCTCCAGCGCGCGCTCCATCTCGCCCATCTTCTCCCAGCACTCGGCCTCGCGCGCCAGGATCTGCGGCAGCGGGTAGATCGCGAACGCCTGCTCGAGCTTCCGGATCGCCTCCTGGAAGCGGAGCGCGTCCATCGACTCCTTGGCCTCCTTGGGAAGGCCGAACGCCTCGACCTCCTCCCTGGACTGGGCACCGGCCTGCCCGGCCGCGAAGGCCAGTACGACGACCACGAGCAGGCACCGGGTCAATGCCTTGAGCATGGCGCGGCTACTCCTCGTCCCAGTTCAGCTTCGGCTTCTTCGCGGCCTTGGTCCCCCCGCCGGGCGCCGGGGCCGGCGCGGGTCTCGGGGGCGGGCCCTTGACGACGATCGGGACCTGCGTCGGAGGCGGCGGCATCTTGCTCGCCTCGCGCTCCATCTCGTACCGGAGCTTCGCGTTGCCGCCCGCCACGACGTCCTTCGGGTCCAGCGTCACCTTGAGCGGCCTGTGTCCGGGCGCGTCGAACTGCACGGCCACCGGGCGCTGGTCCTCGCGGATCTGCAGCGTGTACGGGGTCTTGCCGACCTGCTCGTTCCCCACGGTGACCGAGGCACCAGCCGGCACGGTGTCGAGATCGACCGAGACGCCTCGCGGGCCGGGCGTCGCGGCTGCCGCGACTGGCGCGGCCGGAGCGGGCGCGGGCGTAGGCGCGGGCTCGGCCGGCGCCGGGGTCGGGGCGGCGGCCGAGGGGGACGGCGTCGCGGGGGGCGCGGCCTTCCGGTCGCCCGTCGCCGCCGGCTGGGCCGCCTCGACCGTGCCCGTCCGGTCCCCGAACCAGCCGAGCACGAACCCGCCGGCCGTCACCAGGGCGCCGACCCCCCCCAGGGCGAGCACGATCCACAACCAGACGTGCGCGTGCTGCGGCTCCTGCCTGCCGCGCTGGATCTGGGCCCTCGAGATCGTGTGGATGTCGCCGACGCGCGTCGGCAGCTCGTCCGGCGCGGGCAGCATCGTGGTCTGGTCGCTCGCGGCGACCGCCTGCGAGACCTGCGGCATCCGCGTCCCGCGCGGCGTCATTGCGGCGTCGCGCGCCAGGAACGTGGTCGGCGCCTCGGGCTGGACCTGGACCGGCTCGTTCCGGTTGATGAACTGGGTGGACTCCTCGTGGTCCAGCTCCGCGCCGTCGGACACCGGCGATTCGATGCGCGTCTTCCCGAGCGGCTTCCCGATCGGGTCCATCTCGACGACGTCGCGGCTCGGCGTCTCGGGGAAGTCCCCGGCCGCGACGATCGCGTCCATCTCCTTCAGGACCTCTTCGGACGTGGCCGGCCGCTTGTCGCGGTCCTTCTCCAGCAGCCGGTAGATCAAGTCGCGCAGGTTCTGCGGGATGACCAGGCCCGGATTGTGGTCGGTCATCGGCGGCGGCGAGTCGTGGATGTGCCGCATGACGAGCGCGATCGGGCTGTCCGCGCGGAACGGCGGGCGGCCGCTCAGGCCCTCGTAGAGGATGACGCCCAGCGAGTACAGGTCGGACCGCCCGTCGAGGTTGCGGCCGAGCGCCTGCTCGGGCGAGATGTAGAGCGGGGTGCCGCAGACCAGCCCGGCCTGCGTCAGGTTCTCGTGGTCGGGCGTGCCCTCCTGGAACTTCGCGATCCCGAAGTCCAGGACCTTGACGAAGTCCTCCTCGCCGTAGATGCGCGTGATGAAGACGTTGTCGGGCTTGAGGTCGCGGTGGACGAGCCCGTTCAGGTGCGCCTCGCCGAGCGACTTCGCGATCTGCCGGCCGATGGCGAGCGCGCGCCGGACGCCGAGCACCCGCTCCTGGCGGAGGAGCTGGGTCAGGGTGTTCCCCTCAAGGAACTCCATCGCGAGGTAGAGGTGGCCCTCCTCGGACCGTCCGAAGTCGAAGACCTTGATGCTGTTCGGGTGCTTGAGCCGCGAGCTGGCCCGCGCCTCCTGGTAGAACCGCTGGACGTTCTTGTCGTCCCCCGACATCCCCTTGCCGAGGACCTTCAGGGCGACGACCTGGTTCATCGCGATGTGGATCGCCTTGTAGACGACCCCCATCCCGCCGCGTCCGATCAGCTCGGTGATCTGGTACCGGCTGTCGAACACGCGGCCGATGAGTTCCTGGGTGTCCGACATGTCCTCCCCGAAAAGAGGCCGCCCGCGGAACTATATCACAACCTGCCGGCGCGTCACCCGTGCCCGGACCCGGGCTCGAGCCCGAACCCGCTCCGCTGCCCGAGCCCGCTCCGGTGCCCGAACCCGCTCCGCTGCCCGGGCCCGCTCCGGTGCCCGAGCCCGCTCCGGTGCCCGAGCCCGCTCCGGTGCCCGAGCCCGCCCTCCTCGCTCCACTACGCGACTCGTCCGCCCGTCATTCCTGCCGCTGCCCGTCCGCCCG
This sequence comes from Deltaproteobacteria bacterium, assembly GCA_016875475.1. GTDB lineage: Bacteria > Myxococcota_A > UBA9042 > DTJE01 > DTJE01 > VGRB01. Next base: position 805 of record VGRB01000276.1, on the reverse strand, counting down.
GGCCCGACCCCGCCTGTTCCTGCCCTCGAGCGCCTCCACCCGCCGCCGAAGCTCCTCGACCACGACCTTCAACCGGTCCACGTCCTTCTGCAGCGGGGACAGGTGCCGGACGGTCGCGAGCACCACCTGCAGGCGCTCGTCCACGCGTCGCTGGACCTCGTCGTACGCGCGGTGGGTCGAGACCACGAAGTCGCGCAGCTCCTCGGCGGGCTCGCCGTGCATCAGCCGCTGCATCGTCTTCTCGGCCTCGTCGCGAAGAGAGGTGACGGGCGACCCGAGCTTGCCCTTGATGAACTCCCCCCCCGTCTGGAGCAGCCCGATCAGCCGCTGGATCGGCACCGCCGGCCGGCTCTTCTTCTCCTCCCCGAGCAGCACCTGGGCGAGCGTGACCGCGGTGATGTCCTCGCCGGTCCGGCTGTCCAACACCTGGACCTCGCCCCCCGACCGCAGGAACACGCCGATCTCGTCGAGCGTGATGTAGCGGCTGCGTTCGGTGTCGTACAGCTTGCGATTGGGGTAGCGCTTGATCGTCTTCATCGGGGCAGTCATCCGCCCGAAAGGGTGCGGAGCGATGGTAGCACGGTCCGGGCGAGGAGGCTCCCGGAGCACTCCGCGCTGTCGCCCGGCCCGCACGGCAGGCGGTCCCGATCGACACCCGTGGAGATCCGTACCCCACCATCCCGACCCGGCAGGCCCCAGGGGCATCGATCGGAGGGGGGCGCGGCTCGCCCCCCTGCCCGCCGCCCCGCGTTGCGGGGCGCGGGCCACCCCCCTTGCGCGACCGCTCTGCGGTCGCCGAGCGCGC
>VGRB01000275.1 GCA_016875475.1 Deltaproteobacteria bacterium | reverse complement strand
ACGTCAGGCGGTTCTGGGAGTCCATGTCGTAGTTGGTCAGCAGCCGGAGGTCTTCCAGGACTTCGGAGCGGAGGTGCTGGGCCTCGTCGACGATGAGGACGGGCTTGGTCTTGGCTTCGATGCACAGGCGGGTGATCTCGGTCCGGATGGAGCGGAAGAGCGCGGCGCGGCTGCGCTCGACGGGGAGGCGGAGTTCCCAGGCGATGGTCTTGTACATGTCGAGGACGGTGCCGGTGGACAGCGGGACTTACGCGCTCATTGGGTTGCGGGCGCAGCCCGCGCTGTGAGGGGCCCCCGCGCCGTCCCCGAAACCGTTCTTGCCGCCCTTGCCGCGTCGGAGGGGCCGGTGTCGGTGCTGGCCGTGGTCGTGCACGTGAAGGTCGGGGCGCCGGGGTACTGGAACCCGGCCAACGGCGCAATCGCCGCGGACGCCACGCGCACCGTCATCCGGGCCGGGCTCGTGGACTGCCTGACCGCGGAGCGGGCCTGGCGCGGCAGGGGCGTTGGCCGGGTCGGGCAGGGCGGGCTCCTGGGCATGGCAATGAAGGGGGGCATGGCCGGGCAGGCCCTGACCGCCGCGATCCGCTACATGCTGAGCAGCCTCCCCCCGCGCCGGGCGTAGGATGCCTCGGCCCCCCTGGTTTCACCTGACGTGGTTCGGCCCCGCGCCGGCGCCGCAGCGCGTGTCCACGCCGGGCGTGGGATGCCTCGGCCCCCCTGGTTTCACCTGACGTGGTTCGGCCCCGCGCCGGCGCCGCAGCGCGTGTCCACGCCGGGCGTGGGATGCCTCGGCCCCCCTGGTTTCACCTGACGTGGTTCGGCCCCGCGCCGGCGCCGCAGCGCGTGTCCGCGCCGGGCGTGGGACGCCTCGGACCCCCTGGTTTCTCCTGACGTGGTTCGGCCCCGCGCCGGCACCGCAGCGCGTGTCCGCGCCGGGCGCGTCCCCGTCCCTTCCGCGGACCACGGAAACCCGCTAGAGTCCACCGCGGGGGCTTCGGGGGTCGGGACGTGCGCGGTGACGAGGGGGTCGGTCCGGGCGGCTGGTCCCGGCGGCGGTTTCTGGAAGGCGCCGCGCGCGCGGTGGCGGGGCTGCCGCTCGCGGGGCTCGGGATCGCGTGCGCGCGGGCCGCGGGCGGGCGCGCCGGCGACGACGCGGGGCCGGACCCAGGGCCCGACCCGGCCGCCGAGGCCCAGGGCGACCCGGGCGGCGACGCTCAGGCCGGGCCGGTGTCGATGTCCGCGGCCCGGTTCGCCGTCCTGTCCGCGGCCGTGGACGCGCTGATCCCCGGGGACGAGGCGGTGCCCGGGGCCGCGATCGCGGGCGCGGCCTCGTACGTCGACGGCCTGCTGTCGGCCTTCGCCCACAACCCCCCCCGCGTCTATGCCGGCGGGCCGTATTCCGGGCGGCACGGCGGGCTCGACGGCTTCTCGCGCTTCATTCCGCTGACGCGCGTCGAGGAGATCGCGTGGCGCACGCGGATCGAGGGCTCCGCCGGCCGCCCCGAGCGCGAGTTCAACGGCCCGGTGAAGGGCTGGGTCGCGCGCTACGAGAAGGGCCTGGACGCGCTCGACGCGGCGGCGCGCGGCGCGTACGGGGGCGGGTTCGCCGACCTCGGCCTGGACGACCGGAGGGCCGTGCTCGGGGCCGCGGACGGCGACTTCGTGAAGCTGGCGTACGACCACGCCTGCGAGGGCACGTACGGCGACCCGGTCTACGGCGGCAACCGCGACCGGGCCGGCTGGAAGGGGATCGGCTACGAGGGGGATCGGCAGCCGGTGGGCTACACCGCGCGGCAGATGTCCCACCCCGAGGAAGGGTGACGCATGGCGACCGATTACGACGCGATCGTGGTCGGCTCCGGCGCGGGCGGCGGGGTCGTGGCGGGCGTGCTCGCGGCGAACGGCTGGAAGGTCGCGCTCGTCGAGAAGGGCCGCAACCCCTGGCCTGCGCTCGATGCGCCGGAGCTGCGCGGGTCGCTGTTCGGCAACGACGAGGTGAAGATCGCCCGCTTCTTTGCGTGGCAGGACCCGCTCGTGGAGCCCCGCCGGTTCCGCGACTCCCCGACCGGGGAGTTCCGCACGCGGGAGTTCCAGTCGCTCGGCGTGTGCGTCGGGGGCGGCACCGTGCAGTACGACGCGGACAGCCCCCGCGTGACGTCGAGGGACCTGACGCTGCTGACGTCCTTCGGCGCGGTCGAAGGCGCGGACGTGGTGGACTGGCCCCTGACGTACGCGGAGCTGGCCCCGTACTTCGACGAGACCGAGCGGCTGATCGGCGTCCAGGGGCTTGCCGGCGCGGACCCGTTCGCGGAGCCTCGCGGGCCGTACCCCATGCCGCCGGGCTACCCCGCCAAGGCCGACCTGGTGCTGTTCGAGGCCGCGAAGGCGATGGGCTACCACCCGCACCCGATGCCGATCGCGGTGAACTCGATCTTCTACCGGGGGCGCCCCGCCTGCGTGAACTGCGGCTTCTGCCACGGAGGCTGCCCGATCAACGCGAAGGGATCCACTGCGGTCACCGCGATCCGGGACGCCCTGCGGACCGGCAACTGCACGCTGCTCGACCAGTGCTGCGTCACGCGGATCGACACGGACGAGACGGGGGGGCACGCGACCGGCGTGCGGCTCGTGGACCGCGCGGGCGCGACGAAGACGATCACCGCCCGCCACGTGGTCGTCGGGTGCAACGCCATCGAGACCCCGCGGTTGCTGCTGGAGTCCGGGTCGCCGCAGCACCCGGACGGCCTCGGGAACGGCAGCGGGCTCGTGGGCCGCCACCTGATGTTCCACGTGGTGTTCTCGGTCGCGGGCTTCTTCGACATCCCGATCCGGTCGTACCGCGGCCGCATCATCACGAAGGCCATGGCGGACTTCACGGTCAAGCCGGCCGACGCGGGCCCCGACTGGGTCCGCGGGGGGTACGTCGAGTTCGGCGGCCAGATCCAGCCGGTGGAATACGGCAAGAGCGTGCCGTGGCCGGTCCACCGCCAGGTCGTCGTGCCCGGTCGCGAGCGGACCCGCATCACGACGATCAGCATGATGGGCGAGGACGTGCCGGTGCACGCCAACCGCGTCGAGCTGGACCCGGACGTGAAGGACGTCTGGGGCCGGCCCGTGCCGCGCGTCACCTACGTCCGCCACCCGCATGACCAGCGGATGATCGACCTCTACATGCCGCGGATGCGGGCGGTCATGGAGGCCGCCGGGGCGGTCGAGACCATCGACATGGACATGGCCGGCTACTACGGCGCCCCCGACACGAAGCACCTGCTCGGCACGACGCGGATGGGGAGCGACCCGGCTCGGTCCGTCTGCGATCCGTGGGGCCGCCTGCAGGGGGTGGACAACGTCTGGATCGCGGACGGCTCGACGTGGCCGACGTCCGCGGCGTACAACCCGGTGCTGACGCAGCAGGCGCTCGCGTACCGGACGGCCGCGCGGATGGTGCGGCCGGAGGACCCGGCGGGGGTGCTGCCGAAGGGGGGGGAATGACGATGCGGACGCGCTGGCTCGTCCTGCTCCCGGCAGTCCTGGTCGGCGCCGCGCCGGAACCCGACGGGATCGGGACGGACCTCGCCGCGAACGCGAAGTGCCTCGGCTGCCATGCGGGCGTGGCCGCGGCCTGGAAGAACCCGTCGTCCCACGAGCGCGTGCTCGACTGCGCGACCTGCCACGCGGTGTCGGGCGCCTCGGGGAAGGGCCACGCCGATCGCCCCCCGTGCGGGCGCTGCCACAGCGAAGCCTCCCACCCGACCGCGGCCACGGCCTGCGGCGCCTGTCACGCGGTCCACGGGTCCTCCAACGCCTTCCTGGTGCGCGAGTCGATCGCGCTCCCAGGCGGCGGCACCGCGGCGATCCGCGTGACGAAGCCCGAGGGTGCCTCGAACGACGGGCTCGCGCGCGCCGGCGTGGCGGGCGGCAAGGCCGGCACCGGCCTGTGCGAGGTCTGCCACGCCGCGACGGCGCACTACGACGCCGCGGGCAAGGGCTCCGCCCACAGCACGAAGTGGTGCTTCGACTGCCATTCGCACCAGGCGGGGATGGAGGCCGGCGCGAGCCGCGGTCGCTAGTGTCCCGAGTCAGAAGTCCGTGGTCGAAGTCGGTTGCGGATCTCTGACTCGGGACACCCGTTCACCGCTTCCGGTCGCGGGCGTTCCGGGGCATGATCCCGGGGCCCGGAGGGAGGGTTCCGGTGCGCGCGCTCGATGGCCTCGCGGTCGTGGCCGGCATCGCCGTTTCGGCGGCTCCCCTTCTCGTCGCCGCGGAACCGCCCACCGTGGCCGAGCAGCTTCCGCCGCTCGCCGAGGCGCTGCGGGGCGGCTTCGAGCCGGTGCCCCCGGTCGAGGCGACCCTGGTCCCGACCCTGCTCGCGAAGGCGAAGCCGGACGAGTGCTACTACGGGATCGGCGACGAGCGGAACCGCTACGAGCCGGACGTGACGCTCCCGTGCCCGGCGGGCGGCCGGCCCAAGGTGAACCAGGCGTACGTATGGGGGCTCGCCAGCGCGGGGACCGACCTGTGGTTCGGGACCGGCGCCAACGTGAACTGCCTGGTCGCGGGCGGCCTGTCCGCGACCGCGGGGAACGAGGGAACGGTCGAGACCGCGTCGTACGTCTGCGAGGTCGAGAAGAGCGCCTTCGGCGGTCGCACGGGCGACTGGCGGCCCCCGCGCGTGTTCGTCTACGACGAGGCGGGCGCGGCGCTCCTCGAGCGGACCGGCGGCCTCGACCCGGCGGGCCGCGCGCTGCTCGACGACACGCTCGGCATCCGGGCGGCCGGGGCGTTCGCGGGGATCGTGTTCCTGGGCGGGCCTTCGCGCGCCCAGGACGCGGTGCACCTGTTCGCGTTCCGGGCGTCCGACCGCGCGTTCCTGGGGTCGCGGAAGCTCACCGAGTACCGCAACATCCGGAAGTTCCTGGTCTCCGGGTCGACGGTGTACACGGGCGTGGGCGCGAAGGACGGGGGCCGCGTGCTCCGCTGGCGCGGCTCGGAGGCGGACCCGCTCGCGTTCGAGGTGGTGGGCAAGCTGGACGGCGAGGGCGCGGAGCTGGCCCTGCACGAGGGCCGCCTGTTCGTCGCCACGTGGTCCTCCCTTGGGGGGGATCTGGCGGCCGGGACCCCGCCGTCGCCCGCGATGCTGACGCCGACCGGGATCTGGATGAGCCCGGTCGTCCCCGAGGCGGGGCTCGATGCGTCGCACGCCGGGGGTTGGACCAAGGCGTGGCGCAGCGACGAGTACGAGCCGGACCCGATCGTGGCGCTGGCCTACGGCGGCGGGGCCATCGCGTCGTGGGAGGGGTGGCTCTACTGGGGCACGCTCCACATCCCGGGCGGCGCCTACGCGGCGCACCTGATGGCGACCGCGCTCGTGACCGGCAAGCAGGTCGACGAGATCCGCGGGGGCGAGGACCGGCAACTGCTGGACTTCCTGGGGACGTGGCGCGCGACCGCGCTGTTCCGCGGCCGGGGCTTCGGGACGGCCGAGCGCCGCGTCGAGCTGCTCTACGGCGAGCCGTCCCTGCCCGCGGCCGACCGCGCGTCCGGGACGTGGGCGATGGCGCCGAACCGCATGGGCGCTGCCCCGCTGCACGGCCACGCCGGGTTCGGCAACGGCTACAACGCCTACACCTGGGCCATGGGCGTGTGGCAGGGACAGCTCTGGGTCGGGACGTTCGACATCGGCTACCTGTTCGCCCCGGACGACGGCTCGGGGACGAACCCCGCGCTGCCCGTGGTGCCGAACGGGGCCGACCTCTTCCGGTTCCCCTCGCCGGACGCGGCCGCGGTCGCCGAGTCGCTCGACGGCATCGGCAACCGCGCGAGCTACGGGATCCGGACGCTGGTCGCGGCGGACGATGCGCTCTTCCTTGGGATGGCTAACCCAATGAATCTTATGGCGGATCCACAGGTGACGGGCCCGAAGGGGGGCTGGGAGCTGATCCGGCTGGTGCCGAAGGCGCCGCCGCCGGGGCCGGACCCGACGGCGGATGCGGCCGGTGGACCGGACACGGCACCGGCGCCGGCGGGCGGCGGGGGGGGCGGCGGCTGCGCGTCATCGACCGCGGCGGGAGGAGCGGCCGGCCTCGCGCTCGCGGCGGCGATCCCGCTGCTCGCGTCGCGTCGCCGGCGGGGCAGGGCGGCGGCGTGCGTCCTGGCGCTGTCCCTCCTGGCGGCGTGCGACGCGGCCGACGAAGGGGTCCCGATCCCCGAGTCGATCCGGCCGGCCGTGGAGCAGGCGCGGGACCTCGATGCGACGTTCCCGCTGCGGCGCGCGTCCGGCGGCGCGGCTGGGCTGCGGGACGCGATGCCCGCGCGGTTCCCGGCGCTCGCCGACCTGTCCCGGCCGGACCCGGCGATCCGCGACGCGCTCGTCGGGCAGCTCGCGGGGACGCCCCGGTTCGAGCGCGACCTGGAGCTGGCGATCTACGCGTACGCGCTCGAGCGGATGGGCGACGAGGCCGCGATCCCCGGGCTGTCGAGGTTCGTGACCGAGAACCTGAACGCGGATGCGTGGTGGTCGCTGCACTTCGCGACCCACGCGCTGCTCGCGCTGGGGGGCGGCCTCGCGGCGGGCGACACCGGGTTCTACTCGCCGGCCGAGGCGCGGGCCGCGGCGGCGTCCGGCGGCGCCCGGTCGTCGGCGCTGGCGGCGGTCGCGTCGGCCGCGGACGGGCGCCCGTCGTGCGCGAAGCGCTACCGGCTCGTGGACGGCGACGGGAACCCGATCACGTACGTGGACGCCGGCGGCACGACCCGCCCCGTCGCGGTGGGGGGCAACGAGTTCGCGACCGCCTCGGTCCCCGCCTCGGTCGCGGCGAACTACAAGGCCGAGGTGACGGGCGGCGGCGGGACGTACGTCGCGGACGACCCCGAGTTCCCGGGCGAGCCGTCCAAGCAGTTCAACTGCGCGGGCTACGCCTTCCGCGACTTCAACGGCGGCAAGCGGTGGACCGCGGACCCGGCCGACATGCACGCGAAGCTGGTCGGGTCCGGGCTGCTGGTCGAGGTGCCCGAGGGGGACGCGCGCCCCGGCGACAAGGTGTTCTACTTCCGAAAGGGCATGGCGCTCCCCGGCCACGTGGCCGAGGTGAAGACCGCGGAGTCCGGGCTCACGGGCACGACGGTCACCGTTCGCAACGCCGACGGCCAGAGCGGGCTGTGGGACGCGCGGATCGACGCCGCGTACTACACGGGGACGCTCCTCGGCGAGGCGACCTACCCGGCGCGCAAGGTATACCGGTGGGCCTCGGGCAAGGCGCCGCGCGCGGTCCCGGACCCCGGCTCGGCGAAGGACCCCGCGGTGTGCGGCGTGACGGCCCCGGCCGCGGACGGGCTCCAGGCGGAGGTGGACATCCCCGGGTTCCTGGTGTCGTTCCGGCCGACCCAGGTGATCGCGTCCGGGCCGCATCACTGCATGGCGGGCATCCAGTGCCGGCCCGGGATCCAGGCGGTCGAGATGAACGGCTCGGAGGCGAGCGAGGTCCTGTCCCTGGCGTACGTGCCGGAGCTGGTTCTGGCGGGGGGGACCTATGCGTTCGGGGAGTCGGCGGAGTTCCTCGACGGCACGGTCCCGGTGTGGATGAGCTTCACGACCGAGGACGTCACGGACG
>VGRB01000274.1 GCA_016875475.1 Deltaproteobacteria bacterium | reverse complement strand
GGCGGTTCCAGCCGTTCGCCACCTACTCGCGCGTGTTCGTCCAGGTGGACGGGAAGTACGGCTTCACGGTCGTGCGCACGAAGCCCGAGCTGATCGAGGTGCGGGTGCCCGGCGCGACCCTGTCCTCGACGAACGACGCGCGCCAGCTCGTGACGCGCGCCTTCCCGACCGCGGTGGACGAGGTCTTCATCGCCCCGCCCCCCGCGGACTTCGGCGGCGTGATCGTGACGATCCGGCTGAAGAAGCCCGTCGGGTACCTGTACCGCTCCGAAGGCAGGTACGTCTTCGTCGACGTCGAGCTGTGAGCGAGCTTCGCAACCACGTCGTCCTCTGCGGCCTCGGCCACGTCGGGTCGCGGGTTCTCGAGCGCCTCCGCGGCATCCAGGTGGTCGCGATCGCATGGCGGGTCTCGCGGGGGGCCCGGTCAATGGCATCGGCGGCCGGAGCGATCGTCGCCGAGGGAGACGCGACCGATCCGTCGGTGCTGGCGCAGGCGGGGGCGGAGCGGGCGCGCGCGGTCGTCGCTGCGGTCGTCGCGGACGTCGTGCTCGCCGTCCGGCTCGAGCAGATGCTGGGGCGCACGTCGCACCACGTGCGCGGCCACGTGGTGGTCGTGGGGCTCGGCCGGGTCGGGTACCGGACCGCGTGCGCGCTGCTCGACATGGGGTGCAGGATCATCGCGATCGAGAAGGACGCGGAGTCGCCCTTCGTCGAGGAGATCCGCCGCCGCGCGGCGGTCGTGATCGGGGACGCCCGCCACGCCCGCACGCTCGCCGCGGCGAACGTGGCCGGCGCCGAGAGCGTGGCCGCGCTGACCGAGAACGACGTGCTGAACCTCGAGATCGCGCTGGCCGCCCGGAAGGCGGCGCCGGGCATCCGCGTCGTCGTGCGGACGTGGGACCGCGACCTCGCGGACCGCCTCGCGCGGCACGGCGGCATCGACCGCGCGCTGTCGGCGTCCGCCCTGGCCGCGCCCGCGTTCGTCGAGGCCGTGCTCCGGCCGGACGTGCTGCACGCGTTCGACTGGGACGGCCGCCGCGTCGAGGTCGCTAGCGGGACCGCGACCGCCGGGGGGAACGAGGGCGTGCTGCTGTCGCGGCGGGCGGGGGCGGAGGGGCCCTGGGCGTTCACCCCCGGCTCCGCGTCGCCCGGGGACGAGGTGATCCGGGTCCGGATGCCGGGCGCTCAGCCCATCGAGCCGAGCGCCGCGACCAGCGCGCCGAGCGCGTCCAGGTAGCGGCCGAACAGCGCCTCGCCGGCGGGGCGCTCCGCCGCCGCCTTCGTGTGGAGGAGCGACAGCCAGCCGCCCTGGAGCACCGCGACATGGTACGGCGTGAGCTGGGACAGGTGCGGCATGGGCCGGGAGGTCGAGCCGTCCGCGCGCGCCAGGATCCGGCCCGCGACGATGCCGAGCACCGCCAGGCCGGCGTAGAGGACGAGGAACGTCGGCCCCGGGATCGCGGTGATGGATTCGATCACGTCCTCGCGCCCTCCGCTGCGACCCGGCGCGATGGTGGCACGCTCGCGGGGGTGGTAGGATCCGGCAGACGCGGAGGGGAGAGGTGAGGAGGCTTGCTGTCCTTTCGGTCCTGATCGCCGGCTGCGGCGGGGGGGGCGCGAAGGGGGTGGACGGCGGGGACGCGGACGTCCCGATCGAGGACGTGCCGCCGATCGAGGCAGTCGTGGAGACCGCCCCGGACGCGCCGCCGGCCGACGTGCCGGTCGCGGACGTGGCGGTCGACACGCCGCCGCTCGACCCGCCCGCCCCCGAGGCCGGCCCGGAGCCCGCGCCGGACGTGCCTGCCGACGAGGCGCCCGCGGACGTGCAGGTCGCGGACGTCCCCGGAGACACGGCTGAAGGCGACCCCGGGCCGCTCACGTTCGCGAAGTGCTTCGCCGGGCAGCTGCCCGGGTCCGGCGTGCCGACGATCGACTACGACCAGTTCGCGCCGGTGATGGGGTCGCACTGCAAGGGCACGAACCACCAGGACATCCAGGGCGTCGAGCGCGTGGTCTTCGTCGGCGACTCGATCATGGTCGGGACGCCTCCGACCGCGACGGCCGACTGGTGCCGCAACCGCCTGGCGAAGGCGCTCGCCGACCAGTGGGGCCTGGAGGCGCCCGGGCTCCTGTGGCAGAACGTGCACCTGACGGACGGCGTCGCGCTGGAGACGCACTCCGGCGACTTCTGGACTTGCGCGAAGTGGGGCGCCCGGACGGACGACCTGACCAGGGATCCGCACAAGCAGATGGTCACGTGCAACCCGCCGGAGGAGCGGTCGAAGAAGACGCTGATCGTGGTCATCGCGGGGGGGAACGACCTGTTTTCCTGGGCCCAGGACATGGTGAAGGGCGTCCCGCTCGAGCAGCTCTGGGCCGAGGTGAAGGAGGCGGTCAAGGACCTGGAGACCTCGATCCGCTGGGCCGTGGACGACCCCGCGACCTTCCCGAACGGCGTGTTCGTCGTGTTCGCGAACACCTTCGAGTTCTCGGACGAGGACTCGGGGAACGACCTCGCCAAGTGTCCGGGCGCGGGCATCATCTCGATGAACACGGCCCTGATCGACCCGGACTTCTCGGAGATGGCGCGGTACCTGAACCTGGAGTACGCGCGGATCGCCGTCGAGACCGGGACGGACATGGTCTTCTACGGCGAATCCGCGTGCGGGCACGGGTACATGCGCGACGACCCGGAGGGGCGCTGCTACAAGGGGCCGGGCGCGACCTTGTGGTTCGACATCACCTGCATGCACCCGGGCGCCGCCGGTCACGCGGGGATCGCGGACCTGATCCTGGCTACAATCCGGGAATGACGATTCGAGCCGCGGTACCCCGCCTGCTCCTGCTGGTCGCGCTGCCCGCCGTCGCGGGGGCGCAGGTCAACCCCTCCGACGCTGATGGCGCACGAATTCGGCCACCACTGGATGGCATCGGTGACGTTCGACCGGGGCGACGGAGCGGGTCCGCACTGCGCGCTGCGCGGCTACCAGTTCTCCGGGCCGCTTCCGCCGAAGCTCTGCGACGGGGGCGCCCCGGCAGGGTTCAACCAGCACTGGTCCTACTGGTTCGACTCGGGCGGCGTGATGTACGGGAACCGGATCGAGGACCTGGGGGGAGGGCGGTTCCGGACCCGGAACGACGGCCTGAAGTACGGGCCGCTCGACCAGTACCTGATGGGCATCCGCGCGGCGGAGGAGGTCGGGCCGCTGTTCCTCGTGGATGTCGGCACGCTCCAGGGGTCGGGCGCGTTCCCTGCGGCGGGCGGCGCGGACGAGGTGTTCCAGGGCGCGCGCGTCGACTTCACGGTCGAGGACGTGATCCGCGCAGTCGGGCCGCGGAAGCCGTTCCCGGACCGTTGTCACTGGAAGGCGGCGGTGGTGGCCGTGCACCCGAAGGGCAAGCCTCCGACCGCGGCGCAGCTCGACAAGCTGGTGCGATACGCCAACGGGTTCGAGGCGTTCTACGCCAAGGCCACGGACGGGAGGGGATCGATCGACCTGACGATCGACGGGCGAGGCGAGGGCACGGCCGGATGCCCGGCGGACGGCGTCGCGCCCGCGCCGGACACCGTGGCCGAGCCGGTCCCCGGCGACGATGCCGCTCCCGTCCCGGACTTCGCGTCCGACGCGGCGGGCGAGGTCGCGCCGGACAACGCGGGGCAGGGCGGGTCGGTGGGATGCGGCGCGGGAACGGTCCCGGTCCCGGTGTCGATGCTCGCTTGCGCGCTCGCGGGGTTGGCGGCGATCGCCTACCGCCGCGCCCAGCGGCCCATCCAGTAGGCGAAGCGGAAGTCCACGCCCGGCAGGAGCGACGCGCCGTTCCCGCCGCCGTTCGCGCCGTGCGGCGCGGACCGCCAGTGGTAGTTGCTCGGCGGCTTGACCTCCCACGGGGTCGCCGCGTCCACGACGTCGGTGCACTTCCAGCCCATGCAGCCGAGCGGCTTCAGGAGGGTCTTTCCGTCGACCGCGGTGCAGGGCTCCGTGAGGAGCTTCGCATCCCATCTGCACTTCTCGGTCTCGGCGTACTGCTTGCCGCACTCGAACGTCTCCAGGATCGGGCAGTTGACGACCTCGCGGTCCCAGTACGGGGGGGACGGGAAGCGGCGAAGGGTGTCCAGCCCGCGCTCGACGGCCGCCTCGTCGTACGCGGCCCCGGTCGGCGCGAACGCGCTCGCGTCGGCCATGCCGAGGGCGTAGGTCAGGTCGTAGAGCGCGTACCCGTGGCGGATCGGCTGGAACTCGCGGCCGGGCCGGTCGTAGAGCCCGTCGCGGAGCCCCTCGCGAAGGGTCGCGCGCGCCCCGTCGTCGTCCAGGTAGCGGAACGCGAGCCATGCGCCCTGGAAGGCCATGTTGTAGTTCGAGAAGTTGGACCCGTACCCGAGGTCCACGATCACGTGCACCTGCTCCTTGACGATGCGCGGGAGCTGTCGCTTCGTCACGAGGTCGTCGTGCAGCCACGCGGACAGCCCGGGGTCGCCGGAGGCGTACGCGTAGGCGGCCACGATCCCGAGCGCCATCACGGCGTGGAAGCCGTTCTCGAGGCCCTCGAGGTAGAACTGGCCGTCCATGTTGTGCTCGTTCAGCCAGCCGTGGAGCGTGGTGCGGCCGTCCGCGTCCGGCACCTCGAGGTCGTAGCCGCTGGCGCGGACCACCTTCAACGCCCGGCCGAGGTCGCGCGCGTCCGTGCGCAGCGTGTCCTTCACGGCCTGCGGGAAGGCGGGGTCCTCGCCGATCACCTCCCACGCCGCCCCGAACGCGGACGCCCAGCCGACGAGCATGTCGCGGCTGACCGAGTCCTCCCAGATCAGGTGCGGATAGAGCCCGCCGGCCGAGTTGTCCGCGCGCCAGGCCCCGTTGTTCTTGACCTCGGGCAGCGGCTTGCCGTTCTCGTCCTTCAGCGGCACCAGCGGGATCTTCCAGGTCTCGTTCCACTTCGCGAGCGCGAGCCCCCGCGCGATGACGCCCGGGACGCCGGTGATGGCGGTCGCGACGTGGAGGGTCTCGAGCGCGCGCAGGAGCTGCTTGCGCGCCTGCTCCACCTCGGCGGCCGGGTAGCCCTGGTCGCGCAGGATGCCGTAGCGGTACGCGTCGGCCACGATGCCGACGCCGGCGTACAACCCCGCGACCTTGTTCGGGCTCGTGACGAGGTCGAGCGGCTTGCGGCCGGTCTCGGCCTCGAACTCCGCGTCCCAGCCGTCGCCGTTCTTCACGAAATCGTCGATCAGCGTTCGATCCGCCTCCGACGCGATCCCCACGTCCGTGTTGATGCCGAGCGCGCCCGCGTTGAAGAGGGTCCATGCGCGGTCGAACCGGCGGGCCTTCGCGTCCAGGTCGGGCTCCCAGCCGGTCTCGCACGGCCCGGGGACCGCGTGCCGCGTCGAGTACGCGCACGGCGTGCCGGTCTCGGCCTCGAGCGCGGCGTCGACCGTCGGGTCGCCCGCGAGGTCCCCCGGCTCCGCGCCGTCGCCCCCTCCGGACGCGGAGGAGCACCCGAGGACCGCCACCGCCAGGATCCGCGCCAACCACCGCCGTGCCACAGCGCCCTCCCCGGAGCTCATGTCGCCTCATAGCGCGTCCGGGGGCGGCGCGCAAGCGCTGCGCGGGCCTCACGGTCGTGCGTGACTTGACCATGAACCATGACCATGGTACATCTCGATCCGGAGGCAGTCGATGGAGCAGATGGCCGTATCGAAGTTCAAGGCGACGTGCCTGGAGGTGATCCAGCGGGTACGGCGCTCGGGGAAGCCGGTCCTGTTGACCCGATTCGGGGTGCCTGTCGCCGAGATCATGCCGCCGCCCGGTCCGGCCCGGTCAAGGAAATGGCTCGGGCGCATGGCGGGAACCGCACGGATCCGCGGCGATATCGTGTCGCCCGCCGCCGATCCGTCCGACTGGGAGGCGATGGCGCGGTGACGTACCTTCTCGACACCCACATCTGGCTGTGGAGCCTGCTCGAGCCGGCGCGATTGGTGCCGCGCGTGCGGCGGGCGCTCGGGTCGACCGCGAACGAGCTGAGGCTCTCGCCGATCAGCGTGTGGGAGGTCGTGGTCCTGGTGGAGAAGGGCCGCATCCGGCTGAACCAGGACCTGGACGACTGGGTCCGCCTCGCGCTCTCGTCGGCCCCCCTGGTCGAGGCGCCGCTCACGTTCGAGATCGCTCGGGAGAGCCGCCGGGTGGCACTCCCTCACCAGGACCCGGCCGACCGCTTCCTCGTCGCCACGGCGAGAGTCGCAGACCTGGTGCTGGTGACCGCGGACGAACGCCTGATCGAGGCCGGTGCATGCAGGGTGCTGGCCAACCGGTGACGGGCGGCGGGGGGCGCGGGGGCGGGGACGGGGACGCCCGGAACGGGCGTCAGCCCCCCGATTTCTCGGAGAAGTCCTTGCCGTCGTGGGTCAGCAGGACGGGCTTGTCGTCGGCCACGGTCTCGAGGTGCACCGGGCGCGTCCAGATGCGCGCGACGTTGCCGAGCGTCGTGACCGCCCAGTCGTGGCGGAGCGGGATGCCTTCGAACCGGTGGCGGAGGAGCAGCTCCTTGCGGTTCGCGTGGTTGTCGTCCTCGATCGTGATGACCGGCTCGCCCAGGTTGGTGAGCTGGAACAGCAGCTCGTCCTTGACCTTCTTGAACCGGCGCGAGTCGATGCGGACCGTGCCCTGCTCGTCCTCCTGGAAGCGGAAGAGCTTCTTGCGGGCCACGAAGTCCGGGGTCAGGAACTCGTCCAGGAACATCACGTCGTTGTAGACCGCACGCACCTCGAACAGCTTGCGGTTGCCGAGCATCAGGCGGCGGTCCCACCGCTCGCGCTCGGCCATGTCGGTGCACTCCTCGTACTCCTTCCCGAAGCGGCCCTGGTCCCAGCGCTCCCTGATGTCGCGCAGCAGGGCGAGCCCGAGCGCGTAGGGGTTCAGGCGCCCCGGGGCGGTCGCGACCGTCGCGCTGTGGTGGTCCGCGTAGTCGATCAGCTCGTCCGGCGCGAGCAGCTTCTCGGTCATCATCCGCGAGTGCCAGTAGGTCGCCCAGCCCTCGTTCAGGATCTTGGTCATGCGCTGGGGGGCGAAGTAGTAGGCCTCCTCGCGGACCATGGACAGGACGTTCCGCTGCCAGCGGTCCAGCGGCGCGTGCTCCGCCAGGAACCCGAGCACGTCGCGCTCCGCCTTGGGGTAGCGGCGCTCCTCGTCGGCCGCGGCGCGCGCCTTCTTCTCCTCGGCCTCGATCACCGCGGCCGGGTTCACATACGGCTCCATGTACTTCTTGGTGCGGAAGCGCGACTGCTCGGGCCGGCGGTCCTCGGGGGGGCGGTCCTCCTCCTTCGCGGCCGGGCGCCGCCGCACGACGTACGGAGCGTGGAAGTCGATCAGGTTCTCGAGCGACAGGCACCGGTCGATGAACCCCTCGACCTGCTCGAGCCCGAACTCCTCGACGTACCGCCGGACGCGCGCGCCGTGGTTCGCCATCTCGTCGGCCATCTTGCGGTTGGTCGGCGCGAACCAGGCGTTGTTCTTGAAGAAATCGACGTGCGCGAAGACGTGGGCCATCACCAGCTTCTGATCGACGATCGCGTTGTCCTCCAGGAGGTACGCGTACGCCGGGTCGGTGTTGATGACCATCTCGTAGATCTTGTGGAGCCCGTACGAGTACGACTTCTGGAGCCGCTCGTACTCCATGCCGAAGCGCCAGTGCGGGTAAAA
>VGRB01000273.1 GCA_016875475.1 Deltaproteobacteria bacterium | reverse complement strand
GCTGCGCGCCGTCCGATAGCGCTGCTATCGGCCGGTGCTCGCGTGCGTCGCCATCGGCGACCGCCACCTCCGCGAAACCGCTAGGCCATTCGCTCGCCCCCGACTGCGTCGGACCGACGATTTGGGCACCGCCCGGTCACGACGGATGGAAGCGCCCCCCCGACGACGCCATCTTCCGCAGGCCGGGGGTGGGGGAGTAGCGCGGGCCGACGCGGCCGGCGAGGTCGTCCATCCACGCGACGACGGTCGCGGCGCCCTGGCGGTCGATCCACGACAGCGGGCCGCCCGTGTTGGGGGCGAAGCCGAGGCCGAACACCGCGCCCACGTCCGCGTCGGCGGGGCCGCGGAGGATGCCGTCCTCCAGCGCGCGCGCAGCCTCGGCGGCCTGCACGAGCACCAGGCGGCGGGCGAGCGGCTCGACCCCGGTGTCGGCGTCGGCCGGGCGGCCCCGCGCGAGGTCGCGCAGGCCGGGCCAGATCCCCGCCCGCCTGCCGTCCGCGTAGTCGTAGAACCCGCGTCCCGCGGCGCGGCCGGGCCGGTCCAGCTCGTCCACCATCTTCCGGATCAGGTCGGCGCCGGGCAGGTCCGCCTCGCCCAGGTAGCGCTTCGACTGCGAGAGCACGTGACGTCCGAGCGTCAGGGTCACCTCGTCGAACACCTGGAGCGGCGGCACGACCATCCCGGCCGTGCGCGCGGCCCACTCGATCAGCACCGGGTCGTGGCCCTCCAGCACCAGTTCCGCGCCCTCGAGGATGTACGCGGAGAACACGCGCGTCGTGTAGAAGCCGTACCGGTCGTTCACCACGATCGGCAGCTTCTTCAATGCCTTGCAGTACGCGAGCGCGCGGGCCGCGGTGTCGTCGGAGGTGGCGCGGGCGCGCACGACCTCCAGCAGCGGCATCTGCTCGACCGGCGAGAAGAAGTGCAGGCCGAGGAACCGCGCGGGGTCCGGGAACGCCGCCGCGAGGTCCGTGATCGGGATGGCCGACGTGTTCGACGCCCAGATCGCGTCCGGGGCGAGGAGCGGCGCGGCCTCGCGGGTCACCCGGTGCTTCAGGTCGAGGTCCTCGATCACCGCCTCGACCACGAGGTCGGCCCCGGCGAGGTCGCCGGCCGAGAGGGTGGGGCGGATCCGCGACAGGACGGTCTCGCGACCCGCCTCGTCCGTGCCCTTCATCTTCGCGGCCTCGTCGCGGCAGTGCGCCATCCCCTTGTCCAGCGCCTCCTGCCGTACGTCCTTCAGCACCACGTCGTACCCGCGGCGGGCCGACAGGAACGCGATCCCCGCGCCCATCATGCCGGCGCCGAGCACGGCCACCCTGCGGATGCGCGGATCGCCCGTCGAGGGGAGCCCCTCGTGCTTCTCCGCGGCGTTCCGGTGGTACCAGAGCGTCCGCATCATGTCCTTGGACTGCGGCCCGGTCGCAGCCTCGACGAACAGCCGCGCCTCGACCTCCAGCGCCCGGTCGAAGGCGAGCTGCGACCCCTCCTGGACCGCCTGGAGCGCCAGCTCGGGCGCGCGGAACGCCCCGGCCGTGCGCTTGTAGAGCATCGCCGCGCCGACCACGATCATGTTGCGCGCGTCCTCGGTGCCGGGCCGCGGCGGCGGCCAGCGGAAGTCCTTCCGGTCCCAGGGCTGGCTCGCGCGCGGGTTCGCCGCGATCCACGCGAGCGCGGCGGCCCGCACGGCGTCGCGGTCGGGGCGGACCTCGTCGACGAGGCCGGCCGACAGGGCCTCGGCGGGCCGCAGGATCTTGCCCTGCAGGATGATCTCGAGCGCCTTCTGGACGCCGATCATCCGCGGCAGCCGCTGCGTCCCTCCCCCCCCGGGGAACACCCCCAGCATCGTCTCGGGGAGCCCGATCTGCACGTCCGCGTCGTCGAGCGCGACGCGGCGATGGCACGCCAGCGCCAGCTCGCAGCCGCCCCCGAGGGCCGACCCGGTGACCGCCGCGACGACCGGCACGCCGCACTGCTCGATCGCGCGGAACAGCCGGTGGAGCGCCATGACGCGCGCCAGCAGGCGGGCCGGGTCGCGCTCCGGGAAGACCGTGTCGATGTCCGCGCCGACGCAGAAGTCCCGGTGCGCGCTGGCGATCACGATGCCCTTCAGCCCCGGGGTCGCACGAGCCCGCGCGAGCGCGTCGGCGAGCCCTTCGCCGAACGAGTCGTCGATCTTGTTCACCTTCCCCGGCATGGCCAGCGTGATCGTGACCACCCCGGCGTCGTCGACCTCCCCCCGAACCACCCCGTTCTCCCACGCCATCACGCCCACCTCCTCCCGTCCGTACCCGTACCCGAGCCCTAGCCCGTCCCCGTCCCCGTCCCCGTACCCGAGCCCGAGCCCGCCCTACACCCGCTCGATCACCGTAGCGATGCCCATCCCCCCCCCCACGCACAACGTCACGAGCCCGGTCCCCATCCCGCGGTCCTCCAGCGCGTCGAGCACGGTGCCAAGCAGCATCGCCCCGGTCGCGCCGAGCGGGTGCCCGAGCGCGATCGCCCCGCCGTTCGGGTTGACGCGCGCCGGGTCCGCCTCGAACGCGCGCATCCAGTTGATGACCACGGCCGAGAACGCCTCGTTCACTTCGAACAGGTCGATGTCGCGCGCGGTCATTCCCGCCTTCGCCAGCGCCTTGCGGGTCGCGGGGATGGGGCCCTCCAGCATCACGAGCGGCTCGTCCCCGACGACCGCGGCGGCCCGGATCCGCGCCCGCGGCTTCAGGCCGAGCGCCTTGCCCTTGTCCAGGCTTCCGACCAGCACGGCGGCGGCCCCGTCCACGATGCCGGACGAGTTCCCCGCGGTGTGGATGTGACGGATCCGTTCGACGTGGGGGTACCGCTTGCGCGTGACCGCGTCGAGCGCGAACGCGGTCCCCATGGTCTCGAACGAGGCCGGCAGCGCGGCCAGTCCTTCGAGCGTCGCGTCGGAGCGCGGGTACTCGTCCTTGTCCAGGATCGCGAGCCCGTTCCGGTCCTTGACCGGGACCACGCTCCGGTCGAACGCCCCGCCGTCGCGGGCGCCGACCGCGCGCCGCTGGCTCTGCAGGGCGAACGCGTCGGCCTCCTCGCGCGAGACGCCGCGGAGCGTCGCCAGCAGGTCCGCGGAGATCCCCTGGGGCACGCTGCCGATGCTCCACTGGGTGGCCGCGTCCCACATCGCGCCGCCGTCCGACCCCATCTTCACGCGCGACATGCTCTCGACGCCGCCGGCAACCATCAGGTCGGACCAGCCCGCGGCCACCACCGCGGCGGCGTGGTTCACGGCTTCCAGCCCTGACGCGCAGAACCGGTTGGACGTCACGCCCGGCACGCCGTTCCCGAACCCGGCCTCCAGCGCCGCCAGCCGCGCGATGTCCTGGCCCTGGTCCCCGACCTGCGCCACGCACCCGACGATCGTGTCCTCGACCTCCGGGCCCGGCACGCCGTTCCGGCGGAGCAGCTCGCGCATCACGCCCGCGAGCAGATCCACCGGCCGGACGACGTACAGGCTCCCGGATTCCTTGCCCTTTCCGCGCGGCGTCCGCACCGCGTCGAACACGTATGCGTCTCCCACGTCCGACCCCTGCTGTCCCGATCGCTATCAGTGATCCGTTGGGCGGGCGGTGTCAAGCGGGCGGAAGGGGGAGCTTGAAGACCCCGGTCGGCCGCAGCCCGGCGCGCAGGTCCTTGCGCTGGGCCAGTATGGTCGCGATGTCCGCGGCAGGCGTCGGCCTGGCCAGCCCGAACCCCTGCACCTGGTCGCACCCGTCGGACCTCAGCCGCTCGAACTGCGTGAGCGTCTCGACGCCCTCGGCCACGACCGTCAGATCGAGGCTGTGCGCGAGGTTGATGATCGTCGCCACGATCGAACGGTCGCGCTCGTTCCGCTGCACCTCGCGGACGAACGAACGGTCGATCTTCAGCGTGCCGAACGGGAAGGACCGCAGGTACGCCAGGGAGGAGTACCCGGTCCCGAAGTCGTCGAGCGTGACCGCGATCCCGAGCGAGCGGAACCGGTCCAGCGTTTGGCGCGTGAAGTCGGGGTCCTGGATCGCGGCGGTCTCGGTGATCTCCAGCTCCAGGGACTCGGCCGCGAGGCCGCTCGCCGCGAGCGCGCCCGTGACCGTGTCCACCAGGCCCTGCCGGCGGAACTGCCGCGCCGACAGGTTGACCGCCATTCGGATCGGGGGCAGGCCCGCCTCCTGCCAGGCCCGGCACTGGGCGCACGCCGTCCGGAGCACCCACTCGCCGATCGGCACGATCAGGCCCGAGTCCTCGGCGACCGGGATGAACTCGCCGGGCGGCACCAT
The DNA here is from genome assembly GCA_016875475.1 of Deltaproteobacteria bacterium. Lineage (GTDB taxonomy): Bacteria > Myxococcota_A > UBA9042 > DTJE01 > DTJE01 > VGRB01. The sequence goes on along the minus strand of VGRB01000273.1, from coordinate 3,418 downwards.
CCCGCGCTCCGGGTGCTGCCAGCGCACGAGCGCCTCGACGCCCGTCATGTTGCCGGTCGCGATCTCGACCTGGGGCTGGTAGTGAAGGACGAACTCGCCGCGCTCGACCGCCCCGGCGAGGTCGTTCCTCACGCGCAGGACGGTCGCCATCCGCTCGTTCATGACCGGGTCGAAGAGCTGCCAGTTGTCGCGCCCGCGCGCCTTGGCCTGGTACATCGCCACGTCGGCGTTGCGCGTCAGGACCTCGGACGAATCGCCGTCCATCGGGAACATCGCGACGCCGGCGCTGGCCGTGACCCGGACCTCGCGCTCGCCGATCCGGACCGGCGCCTTCAGGGACTCGAGCAGCCGGCCGGCCACGACGGTCGCGTCGGCCGTCCCCGCAACGGAAGGGAGCAGCACCATGAACTCGTCGCCGCCCTGGCGCGCCACGGTGTCGCCCGCGCGCACCGCCGAGCGGAGGCGGTCCGCCGCCTCGACCAGCAGCGCGTCCCCGGCGTCGTGACCGAGCCCGTCGTTGACGGACTTGAAGTCGTCCAGGTCCACGAACATGACCGCCAGGCTCCCGCGGGTGCGACGGGCGTGGTGGAGGGCCAGGGACAGGTGGTCGTTGAAGAGCAGCCGGTTCGGCAGCTTCGTGAGCGCGTCGTGGTAGGCCTGGTGGCGGATCGCCTCCTCGGAGCGGCGGCGCTCCGTGATGTCCCGCGCCAGCACGCAGAGGACCTTGCAGCCCCCGTGCTCGAGCAGGACGCCGCTCGTCTCGACGTCAACGACCGCGCCGTCGGCGCGCCGGAAGCGGTTCTCCGAGCTGTCGGTGCCTCCCAGTTCCTCGACGCGGTCCACCAGGAGCCGGCAGGTCTCGACGGTCGCATCGGTCAGGTCCGTGACCGGGCGTCCGATGATGTCGTCCCGGGTGCGCTGGGCCAGCGCGCATGCCGCGGGGTTCGCGTCGGTGAACCGGAGCGTCTCCGGGTCCACCAGGAACATGGACTCGGACATCTTCGCCAGCACGGTCCCGTGCAGGGCCGCCTCCTCCTGGCGCGCCAGCCGCGAGGCGAGGAGCCGGTCCAGCAGGATCGCGATGATCGCGGCGCCGATCAGCAGCAGGACCAGGGAGATGGCGGCGAAGCTGTGGATCGCGTTCAGGCCCTGGCGCCACAGGGTGCGGGGCTCCGCGACCCGGGCGACCACCGCGGGGCGGCCCGCCGCGTCGGTGAGGAGGGTGAAGCCGGCCACCTCGTCGCTGTCGAGCGGGCGGACCACGACGGCGCCGGGGGCGGGGAGGCTCGGGACCGCTGCCGCGACGTCCGCAGGCAGGGGGCCGGCGACCGGGTGGAACGAGACCTCGAGCCGCGTGGCTCCGGAGATCCGGCTCTGCACGGTCCGGTCGAGCAGGCGGCCGAACACCAGGGTGCCCCGGGAGGGCTGCTCGCCCGCGCTGTCCACGATCGGGCGCGCCGCGAACAGGAGGACGCCCTCGGGCCCGAGCAGCATGCCGGAGGCGCGGCCGCCCGCGCCGGCGCGGATGGGGTGGGTCGCGCCGAGCGGCTCGCGCAGCATCGACGGGACCGCGGCCCCGGTCCCGGAGTCGAGGTCAACGGCGTGCGAGAGCACCGGCTTCCCGTCCGGGTCGAAGAAGGCAACCGCGTTGATCTTCAGCTCCGACAGCGCGATGTCGGTCACGTTCGTCCTCACGAACTCGTCGTTGCGGTCCTCCATGAACTGCCACGAGTCGTCCCAGGTGGCCCAGTCGCCCGCCTTGCTGTCGAGGTCCGAGACCCGGCCGGCGAGCGCCTCGGTCACGCGCTCCACGTCCTTGCGGACCTCCCGCTCCTCCAGGTCGCGGAACTCCGCGGCGAACACCCCGTACAGCGTGAACGCCGCGAGCGCGGCCGAGCCGAGCGTGGCGGCGACGACGATCGTGGCGATCGTGCGTCGGGTCCGGGCCTGCGCGGATCGCTGCCGTTTCATGTCAGTCCTCCGGCCCGAACGCGATCGCCAGGCCGCCCGTGACAAGCGGCGACTCGGCCTCGGCTGTGCGCAAGGCGCGCGGGAGCAGGGCGAGGAGGCCGACGTGCGGCCGCAGCCGCGCCCAGTCCGCGATGCGCCAGGTGAGGGACACGTCCACGGCGAGGTAGTGGACCCCCCCGTGCGCGACCCCCCGGTTCGCCTCGCTGAACTTCGCCGTGCCCCAGGCGAACGACGTCTCCACCGCCGCGGACAGCGCGGGGACGATCTCGGCGTCGATCCCGATGCCCAGGTCCCCGAAGTAGGCGCCCGGGTACTCGATCACGTCGAACGCGTGGTCCGTGAACACCTCGACGAGCCCGGCGCCCCACGCCAGCCGGAGACCGAACTCGCCGGTGACGGGCGCCCGGTCCGCGGGCAGGTACGCGTATCCGACGAACGAGGGCTCGATGGTGAAGTCCGCGATCTCGAACGTGTATGACAGCCAGGGGTCCAGCTCGTCCACGGTCCGTCCGCCCGCCTCCGGGCCGAGCGGCTGGTTCGCCCAGAGGCCGAGCGTGAACCCGAACGCGCCGATCGTGGCCTCGGGCTGCACGACCGGCCATTCCGATGACGGGATCCCGCGCCAGACGTAGCGCGACGTGAAGTCCGCGGTCACGGACCACTCGACGACCGCGCCGTCCGGGGCGTCCTCCTCGACGCGCGCCTCCGGGGGGGCTTCCTCGGCCGAGGCGACGGGACCGGCGAGGAGCAGGGGGAACATCGCCAGCGCCAATCGCATGTTCCGCCTCCACAGGTCAGGGTCGTGGGTCAGGGCAAGGCCCCGCGACCCCTCGCCGGAGTCTATCCCTTCGGTGGGGGAACGTCCAAGTTCGCGACGCGCCTCCTGGCGCGAGCGTCCGTCCGGCCCAATCGCAAAGGAAACCCCGCACGGGCGCGACGTGACCATCGCCGTGATCTCGGACCTCCACCTGGGCTGCGGCGACCCCGCGGACCGGTTCGGGCACGCGGACCCGGACTTCCTGCGCTTCCTGCGCCGCCTCGAAGGGGATTTCGAGCGCATCGTGCTGCTGGGCGACGTGTTCGAGACGCTGACCTCGCGCCCCCGCGACGGTCTGGACGGACTTGTCGCCGCGAGCCGGGCGCACCCCGCCATCGCGCGCCGGATCCAGGGGCCCGGGTACCTCCACGTCGCCGGCAACCACGACCTCGTGACGGCGGAGACCGGCGCCGCGCTGGACTTCGTGCTGCACGCCGGTGGCCTTCGCATCCTGTTCACGCACGGCCACGTCCTCGACTGGGCGGTCCGGAACATGCGCCGCCTGTCCGAATGGGCGACCTGGCTCGCCGCGACCACCCTGCGCCGTGGCCTCGGCCCGCTGTACCGCGTCATGTCCGCGCTCGACCGGTCGCTGACCTACGGCCGCGAGGGCGGCGACGGCGAGTTCCG
>VGRB01000272.1 GCA_016875475.1 Deltaproteobacteria bacterium | reverse complement strand
GGGGGCCCCGGCGGCCACGGCGGCGGAGGCGGCGGCGGGTGCGGCGGACCGGCGTACGGCCTCTTCGCGAGCGGAGCGGACCCGGCGTCGCTGGCCCAGTACAAGGCTGCGAGCCTGGCGTTCACGGGGAACGGCACCGGCGGCGACCCCGGCCTCGGCGGCCAGTCCTACGGGAAGCCGGGCGCGAACGGCGCGGCCGGTGTGGCGGGGCAGTTCAACTTCTGACCTTCCCGGGGGGGGGCTACTCGTCCTCCCGAGGCCGGTTGTGCGGCAGGCTCTTGAACCCGTCCCTGAACAGCACCGAGATCGTGTCGTCCTCGTCGTGGACCGCGTTGACCACGCCGAGCCCGTTCGCCTTGTCCGCGATCAGGTCCCGCTCGCCGTAGCGGCGGTGCGGGTCGTACACCTTCGTCTTGAGCGGGTGGGCGTCCTTCGTGGCCTCGTCCCACATCCGGCGGGCCACCGCCTCGGGCGACAGCGCGCCGCCCGCGGGCGCCGCCGGCTTCTTCTCCGCCTTCGGCACTCCGCCGCCGGTCCGCCGGCCCGCGAGCTTCATCGCCTTGGCGATCAGCTTCTCGCGGCGCACCTCGTCCGGGATCGGCGGCTTGTAGTCCTGGAAGTGCCGGCAGGTCCGGCACTGCACCTTCGCGGGCTGCCTGTCGTCGGTCAGCGACGACACGGCCGCGTAGAGGTTCAAGCGGCAGTAGCGACACCAGATCTCGACGTCCTCGCCAAGGAAGTACGGCTTTTCCATTCCTAACCCACCACCTGCACGAACACCTGCCGCGACCGGGGCCCGTCGAACTCGGCCAGGAACACCTTCTGCCAGGTGCCGAGCGCGAGGCGCCCCCGCGCGATCGGGATCGTCGCGGAGCACCCGACCAGCACCGACCGGATGTGCGCGCCGGAGTTGCCCTCGGCGTGCCGGTACGGCCCCTCCCGCGGCGCGATCCGCGCGAGCGCGGCCGCCACGTCCGCGGCCACGTCGGGGTCGGCCCCCTCGTTCACGAAGACCGCGGCCGTGGTGTGCGGGCAATAGACCACCGCGAGGCCCTCGGCGACGCCGGAGGCCCGCACCGCGTCCTCGACCGGTCGCGTGATGTCCAGGGCCTGCTCGGCCGAGACCGTCTTCAGGTTCATCACCGTCATCTCGTCGCCCCCCTGCCCGCCGCCCCGCCTTGCGGGGCGCGGGCCACCCCCCTTGCGCGGCCGCCTTGCGGCCGCCGAGCGCGCCGCGCCGTCGCCCGGCCCGCGCGGCACGCGGTCCCGAACGACTCCCGTCGAGATCCGTACCCCGCGCCCCGAACCCCGGCAGGCCCCAGGGCCATCGATCGGAGGGGGGCGCGGCTCGCCCCCCTGCCCGCCGCCCCGCCTTGCGGGGCGCGGGCCACCCCCCTTGCGCGGCCGCCTTGCGGCCGCCGAGCGCGCCGCGCTCCGGCGCGCTCCGGCGCGCTCCGGCGCGCTCGGACTACAGGCAGAGGTTGACGCCCATCGCGTACGGCAGGTCGCAGTCGAACCCGTCGTCGCACGCGGGCTCCCCGCCCGGCTTGCACAGCTTCGCGCACGCGTTGCCGTTGCACGCGTATCCCTTGGCGCAGTCGCTCCCGCCGTCGCACGGCTCGCCCTGCACCGCGGTCCCTGCCGGCGCGCAGATCGGGAAGTCCGCCAGCCCGGTCCGGTAGCACCCCTGCCCCTCCTTGCACGCCGGCGCGAGCAGGTCGCACTTGAGGTCCTCGTAGACGTCCGACGTCAGCTTGCACACCCCCCAGTTCCTGCCCTGGAGGAACGTGCAGTCGGACGCCTTGGGACAGTGGAGCTTCTTGCTGCAGTACTCGTAGCAGCGCTGGCCCGTTCCGCCCATGTTCAGGCAGCCGCCGCGCTCGCACCGGAGGTCCGCGCCGCCGCACTCGCCGCCGATCGGCACGGTGCCCTTGGCGATGCACGAGATGCCGCCGAGGTCGTCGAACACGCAGTTCCGGTCCGTCGCGCAACCGGTCTCGTCCAGGAACGGGTTGCACTCGGGCGGCGGCGCGGTCTCCCCCTGGACGACGTCGGCCGGAGCCGGGTCCGTGCCGGCGCCCTGGCCGGGGTCGGGCGCGGCCACGTCGCCCTCGGCGTCGTCGAGGGCGGCCGCGTCCTCTTCCGGGTCCCCGGCCGCCACGTCGGAGGCCGCCCCGCCCCCCGACCCGCAGGCCGCCAGGAGCACCGGGAGCGCCAGAAGCACCGGGACAGGTCGCCGCGCGCGCATGGCCGTCGGCCTCCTTCCACGGAAGCGATGGTACGACGGCAGGGCTGCGACTCCAAGTACGTCTTCCACGCCCTCCTCTCGGCGGGAGGCCGGAGGCGGGTCAGTGCGGAGTGCTCGATGGTCCGGGCGCCCCCCCCGCGCAAGCAGTCGTCGCGCAACGCATTGATTTCATGTACGAAAAAAAAATTTGTGCACATGGGGAACTTTTCGACCCCATCCGGCGACTAATGGATGGAAAGGCGAGGTCCCTCCCTGGAGCACCGGAGGCCGGAGATGAACCGGGGCGGCAGCAAGGCGGCAAGGGCGACGACGGGTGCGGCTTCCACGCGGAGGGGACGGGGCTCCTCCGGCTTCAAGGCCGGCGTGTTCGAGGACGCCCGCCCCGGCAGCGGTGTCCGGTTCCCCGAACCGCACCGGTGGGACCTGGAGACGTTCGTGCCCGAGGTCGCCTTCGAGGACGGCGACTTCCACATCTCCCGCCGCTGACAACCCGCCCCTCCGTCGTCCTCACCCCCGCAGCACCGATCGTTCCACGAGATGCCGCCGCAGGTCCGCCGCGCCGGTGAAGCGGACCGCCTGCATGCCCGCGGCCCGCGCGCCGTCCACGTTGCGCTCGAGGTCGTCCACGAACAGGCACGCCCATGGCGGGACGCCGACGTCCTCGGACGCGGCGCGGTAGCAGCCGGGGTCGGGCTTCATCAGCCCGATCCGGAACGAGAGCGTGGGGCGCGGCACGAGGCCCAGGTGCGGGTGCGCCGCGAGCTGGTCCGCCCAGTGGAGCGGGTCCGTGTCCGGGGGCAGCCCCACCGGCACCGCGGCCGCCACCTCGCGCAACAGCGGCTCCATTTCGGGCATCGGCCGGAACACGTCGCACCACCAGCGGACGAACCCGGGGTAGTCCATGCGCACGCCCGCGCGCGCGCAAACCTCCCGGTGGAACCGCTCCGGCGGCACCAGTCCGGTGCACCAGCGGACCATCAGCTCGTCGCGCGTCACGCGCTCGGGCCCGGCGCCCGGCTCCGCGACGCCGGACAGCCGCTCCCAGAGGCGCGGGAAATCGACGCCCACCAGCACGTTCCCGAGATCGAAGATGACCGCACGAACGGGATTCGTCATGCGACCGATCATACTATCCCGTACCCGTACCCGAGCCCGAGCCCGAACCCGCCGTACCCGATCCGGTGCCCGCTGCCTTCCCCGCGTCCGCCGCCCTCGTCCTTGCAATCCCTCGCAACTCCGCGCATAATCCGCCCAGTCGTGGAGGACCGGCGAGTGAAGGTCGCGATCGCAACCGACGACGGCGTCAAGGTTTCGCAACGCTTCGGCCGCGTGGCGGCCTTCCTGGTGGCGGAGATCGGCGCGGGGACCATCGCCGCGCAGGAGAGCCGCCGCAACCCCGCGGGCGCCCGCATCCCCGCACGCCGCGAGCCGCACCGGGACCGCCACCGGGCCGTTTCCGAGCTCCTGTCCGACTGCCGCGTGGTCATCGCCTCCACGATCGGCGACTCGATGCGCCGCGCCTTGAACCGCCGCGGCCTCGAGGTCATCATCACGTCGGAGGAGCTGGTCGATCGCGCCCTGGCCCTGTTCGCGCTCGCCGCGCTCAGGGACGAGTCCAGGGTCGGCGAGGACGACGACGGCTATCCCGACGCCGCTGATCCCGCCGAGGCGCCCGAGGAGAAGAGCGCCCAGGACGAGTTCGACGCCTGAGTCGCGAGACCCGTCTCCATGACCTTCGCCGCCGAGACCCGCAACGTTCGCAAGGTCCTGTCGGGAACGCCGGTGCTCGACGGGTGCGACCTGGCGCTCGAGGCGGGCCGGCTGCACGGGCTGGTCGGCGCGGGCAGCTCGGGTAAGACCCTCGTGCTCAAGACGCTCGCGACCCTGCTCCCGCCCGACTCCGGCGACGTCGTGCTGTTCGGCGAGGCGGCGGACTTCGGCGACGTCGGCCGGCTGCGCACGGTCCGGGCGCGCATCGGCATGCAGTTCCAGAACGTCGCGCTGTTCGACTTCCTCGACGTGGCCGGCAACGTGGCCTTCCCGCTCGTCAACGGCGACGTCCCGGTGCCGCCGGGCGAGGTCGCCTCGCGAGTCGAGTCCGCCCTGGCCGCGGTCGGACTCGCGGGCGCCGGCGGCCTGGCCCCTCACGAGCTGTCCGGCGGGATGCAGCGCCGCGTCGCGATCGCCCGGGCCGCGGTCACGCGCGCTGCCCTGATGGTCTTCGACGACCCGACCGGCGGGCTCGACCCGGTCACCTCGTCGCGCATCTTCGGGCTGATCGCGGACGTGCAGGCCGCCAGCGGCAGCACGGTCGTGCTCGCGTCCCACGACACCGACCGGCTCGCGCGCGTCTGCCACCTCTTCCACGTGGTCGACCGCGGGCGCATCGCGTTCACCGGGACGCTCCCGGACGGCCTGGCGCACGCGGACCCGGCGGTCCGGCGCCTCCTCGGCGGGGACGCATGACGGACGCGGGGCCGAAGACCGCGACGATCGCGGGGGACGCCGGCGGCGGCGCCGTGCGCAGGACCGGGCGCGCGCTGCTGGACGCGTGCGACGTCGTCGGCGGCATGACCCTGCTCCAGTGGCGCATCCTGCGGGCGATGATCCCCCCGACATTCGACTACGACGAGTCGCTCCGCCAGCTCTACAAGGTCGGCGTGCTGTCGGTCGGGGTCGTCGTCGCGACCGCGCTGTTCACCGGCGCGATCATGGTGGTCCAGACAGGCGGCTACGTCCGGTCCACCGGCACCACGTCTCTCGTCGGCTGGGCGACCGCGACCGCGGTCCTGACCGAGGTCGGTCCCGTGCTGATCGGCCTGATGTTCTCCGGGCGCGTCGGCGCCAACAACACGGCCGAGCTGGGCACGATGAAGGTCACGGACCAGCTCGACGCGCTCCGGCTGCTCGGGATCGACCCGATCCGGTACCTGATCGTGCCGCGCTTCCTCGCGATGCTGATCATGCTGGTCCTGCTGACCTGCATCGGCGACGTGTTCGCGCTGCTCGGCGGCGCGACCGCGGGCCGCGTCGTGCTCGGCATCGACTTCCGCGTCTACTGGCAGAGCGTGATCGAGAGCCACCTGCTGGACGAGTTCCTGATGGGGCTGCTCAAGGGCTTCGTGTTCGGCGGCGCCATCTCGATCGTGTCGTGCTACTGGGGGCTCCGCGTCGAGGGCGGCGCGGTCGGCGTCGGGCGAGCGGTCAACAACTCGGTCGTGACCGCCGCCATCGCGATCTTCGTGACCAACTTCGTGGTGAGCGTGCTGTGGAGCTGACCGCCATCCCCCGCGCCGTCGGGGCGTTCGTGCTGTCCGCCGCGGAGCCGCCGCGAGCCTGGGCCGTGCTGCTGTCGCGGTCCGCCCGGGCGCTCGTCCGCCGCCCCCCGCCGCGCGACCGCCTGCTCTCGCAGATGTTCGACATCGGCAACCGGTCCGTGGTGTTCGTGGCGATCACGCTCGGGTTCCTGGGCGCCATCTCGGTGTTCCAGGGCGTGATGCAGGCGTCGCGCGTGCTCCCGGACTACTCGATGGTCGGCGCGACGCTCATCAACGTGATGACCCGCGAGTTCGGCCCGACCATCACCGCGCTGATGATCGCAACGCGCGTCGGCACCGGCATCGCGGCCGAGATCGGGTCCATGGTCGTGACCGACCAGGTCGAGGCGATGAAGGTGTCGAACACCGACCCGGTCGAGTACCTCGTCGCGCCCCGCGTCCTGGCGTGCCTCGTCATGACGTTCGTGCTGACCGTGTTCGCGGTGCTGGTCGCGGTCGCGGCAGGCGCGCTGGTCGGGTACCTGCGCTTCCAGATCGGCTTCGCCACGTTCTTCTCGATGCGGCTGGTCGACTGGGCCGACCTGTGGGAGGGCCTGGTCAAGTGCGCGGCCTACGGGGTCGCGATCCCGGTGATCGCGGCCGAGTCCGGCTTCCGCGCGTCCGGGGGGTCCGAGGGCGTGGGCTGGGCGACCACGCGATCGGTCGTGAACGCGTCGTTCGCGGTGATCTTCATGGACTTCATCATCGCGAGCGTCATCTACCTGGTGACGGGCTGATGCCTTTCGCGCCGCCGCGCGCCCGCCCATTCGTCGCGGGGCGGTCCCCGCGCAGCATCCTGCGCGCGGACCGAGGGCGCGCGGCGGCGGGGGCTGAGGGACCCACATGATCGAGTACCGCGGCGTCTCCAGGTCCTTCGGCCCCAAGGTCGTGCTCGACCGCGTCGACCTGGTCATCCGCGACCGCGAGATCACCTACGTGATCGGCGCGAGCGGCACCGGCAAGAGCGTGCTCGTCAAGCACGCGGTCGGGCTGCTCTCGCCCGACAGCGGCCGCGTCCTGGTGGACGGCACGGACGTGACGGACTTCACCGAGGACCAGTGGCGCCCGGTCCGCAGGCGCTGCGTGCTGGTCTTCCAGGCCTCGACCCTGTTCGACTCGATGACGCTGCGCGACAACGTGGCGCTCCCGATGCGCATCCACGGCAAGGTGCCGCGCCACGAGGCCCGCGACCTGGCGACCGGCTACCTGGAGGCGGTCGGGCTCGCGTCCAAGGCGGACATGATGCCGGCCGAGGTCGCCCCCTCCGAGCGCAAGCAGGTGTCGATCGCGCGCGCCCTGACGCTGTCGCCGGAGTGCCTGATCCTGGACGAGCCCACCACCGGCCTGGACGTGGTCGCCGGCGCGATGGTGGACCGCCTGATCGCGCACCTCGCGCGCGACCTCGGCAAGACCGTGATCGTCGTATCCCATGACCTCCGTTCGATCTTCGGCGTTGCCGACCGCATCGTGTTCCTATATAAGGCAGCGGTGCGCCTCGACGGCCCGCCGGCCGCCTTCCGCGCCTCGACGGACCCGGTCGTCCGCCAGTTCGTCGGGGGCGAGCCCACGGGACCGATGGAGACCTGACGCATGGGGGGCAAGCCCAGCCGGTCGATGGAGGTCAGGGTCGGCGCGCTCGTGCTCGCCGCGCTGGTGCTCCTGATCGGCTTCGTACTGCTGCTCGGGGACTTCCGCTGCGGCGAGCGCGCCGACGTCGTCATCGACTACCGGAACAGCGGCGACCTCAAGGTGGGCGCGCCGGTCAAGGTGTCCGGGGTGACCGTGGGCAAGGTCGCGGCGGTCGAACTGCGGGGCGGCCGGCCGGACCCGCTGCGCGACGGCAAGCCGGTCTTCGTGCGCGTGACCGTCCGGATCGACGCGGCGGCGCACGCGATGCTGCACGAGGACGCCGGGTTCCTGATCACGACGCTCGGCGTGCTCGGCGAGCGCTACGTCGAGATCGACCCGGGCAGCCCGGACAAGCCGGCGCTGGCCGCCGGGAAGGTCGTGGACGGCGTCGCGCCGGTGCGGATCGAGGCGATCGCGTCGGAGGCGGGCGCGCTGGTCGCGGACATCAAGGAGGTCCTCGGCGAGAACAGGGAGGACGTGCGCGCGATCGTGAAGAAGACGCGCGGGACCGTCGATCACGT
>VGRB01000271.1 GCA_016875475.1 Deltaproteobacteria bacterium | reverse complement strand
CGTTCGACGACGACGGCGACGGCGCGACCGACGAGGACTGCGATCCCGTCTGCACGCCGGCCGGGGACGAGGCCTGCGGCGACGGCCGCGACAACGACTGCGACGGCGAGACCGACGAGGACTGCGGGCCCGCCTGCACGCCGACGGGGGACGAGGCCTGCGGCGACGGCCGCGACAACGACTGCGACGGCGCGACCGACGAGGACTGCGAGCCCGCCTGCACGCCGACGGACGAGGCCTGCGACGACGGGATCGACAACGACTGCGACGGCGAGACGGACGAGGAGTGCGAGTCCCCCCCGCCGCCCGAGGACGAGCCGGAGCCCGAGGCGGACCCCGAGGTCGGCCCCGCGCCCGCCGCGACCGGCTCGCCGGGCGGCTGCTCGGCGACCGCGGGAGGGACCATGCCGGGCGCGCTGCTGCTCCTGCCGCTGTTTTCCTGGCTGCGCCGTCCACGCGGCCTCCTGGCCGCCCTTCTGGTCCTTGCGGCCTGCGGCACCGGCGGCTCGTCCGGCCCTGCCGACGTCGTGAAGCCGCACGACGTCGCGGCCCAGGAGTCCGCCCCGGAGCCTTCCCCCGAGCCGGCTCCCGAGGTCGAACCCGTACCCGAACCCGTACCCGAACCCGAGCCCGAACCCGTACCCGAACCCGACCCTGCCCCGGAATCGGAACCCATCCCCGAGCCGGTGCCGGACGTCCCCGACGCAGCCACCGACCTCCCGACCGACGCGGCCCCCGACTCATCCCCTCCCCCCGACCCGGGCTCGTGGACCCAGTGCGCCACCGACGACGAGTGCCGGGCCGCGGTCGGCCCCGCCTCCGTCTGCAACCTCGCCTTCCCCGGCGGCCAGTGCCAGGGGTGCGACCCACTGGACGTCGTCGCCTGCGCGGGCCTCGTCAACGACGGCAACACCCTGACCTGCAAGGAGACCATGCCGCCGGTCTGCCTGTTCGACTGCCCCTGCCCGCCGTGGCTCAGGTGCCTCGAATCCGACAACCTCTGCGCGCTGCGGACCTGCCAGTCCGACGGCGAGTGCCTCCCGTTCGTCTGCCGCCCGCTGTCCGACGGGGGCACGTCGTACTGCCTGTCCCCGACCTGAACCGGTCCCGGACCCCGACCCGCGTGCGACGGCAGTTCCCCTCCCGATATCCGGGACTTGGATGATGCGCCTTAGGGGTTGTCCCCGGCCCGCCCTAGGATGCCTCCGGACGGACGGAGCATGCGGATGCAGGACGTTGCGACGAACCGGGTCTGGACGACGGAGACGAGGAAGGCGGCCGGCTACGTGTCCCCGAAGAGCGCGGCGGAGCTGCTGGAGCGGTACGCGCACGGCGAGCGCTCCTTCGCGGGGGCGGAACTCCCGGCCGCGAACCTCCGCGGCGCGACGCTCGCGGGTGCGGACCTGCGCGGCGCGAACCTGCTGTCCGCGGACCTGAGCGGCGCGGACCTCGCGGGGGCGCGGCTCGACGACGCGGACCTCCGCATGTCGCACATGAAGGGCGCGAGCCTCGGGTGCGCCTCGCTCCGCGGCGCCGTGCTCCGGGGCGCACGGGCGCTCGGCGCGGTCCTGCGCCACGCGGACCTCTCCGGTGCCGACCTGACCGTGGCGGACCTGCGCGGCGCCGACGTGCGCGACGCATCGTTCGAGGAAGCGGTCCTCGAGGAGACCCTGTTCGCCGGCACGTGCTGGTCGGGCGTCAGGCTCGGCGGCACCGTGCTCGACGGCCTGAACCTCGCACGCTGCATCGGCCTGGACCAGGTCGATCACCGGCGGCCGTCCGACCTGACGCGCTCCACCCTCGCCCGGTCGGGAAACGGGATCCCCGCCTCGTTCGTGCGCGGCTGCGGCCTGTCCGAGTGGGAGATCGTGGCGGCGTGCCCCGTGCTGTGCTGCGCGACCGACGTGGCGGCCCCGGAGGCGTGACCCCCCCGCGGCTCGGGCCGCCTTCCCCCGCGCGGGGGGGGCACCGGGCAACTACCCGTACCGCCCCTCGATGTACCTCGCGGTCCGCTCGTCCGACGGGTTGATGAACAGGTCCTCGGTCCGGCGGTGCTCGATCACCTCGCCCAGCAGCATGTAGATGCACTCGTCGGACACGCGACGGGCCTGGGCCATGTTGTGGGTCACGATCAGGATGGTGTAGGTGCCGCGCAGCTCGCGGATCAGGTTCTCGACGCGCGACGTCGCGGCCGGGTCGAGCGCGGAGCACGGCTCGTCCATCAGCAGCAGCTCGGGCTTGAGCGGCAGCAGGCGCGCGATGCACAGCTTCTGCTGCTGCTCGAGCGGCAGGTCCGTCGCGCGCGTCCGCAGGCGGTCCTTCAGGTCGGACCAAAGGCCGACGCCCTTCAGCGCGGCCTCGACAGCGCCCTCGACGACGTCCGGGGCCAGCCTCCCGGACCCGTGCACGCGCAGGCCGAAGAGCACGTTCTCGGCGACCGACAGGGGCAGCGGGTTCGGCCGCTGGAACACCATGCCGACGCGCTTCCGCAGCTCGATCAGGTCCGTCCCGGGCGCGTAGACGTCGTGGCCGAGGATCTCGATCGTCCCCTGGGTCCGGACGCCTGCGATCCGCTCGTTGATCCGGTTGAAGCAGCGGAGCAGCGTGGTCTTGCCGCACCCGGACGGCCCGATGAGCCCGGTCACCTGGCCGTGGCGGATGGTGAGGCTCACGGACTTCAGCGCCTGGAACGACCCGTACCACAGGCACAGGTCGCGCGTCCGGACGCCCTGCCGATCCATCCCGTGTCTCCCGTCCGGTACGGGCCCCCTCCCGCCGCGCGCCCTCGGTTCGCGGCGGGAGGGCCTACCCGAACATCCCGTGCACGTACTGGAACGTGCGCCTGTCCTTCGGCGTCCGCCCGAAGACCTGTTGCGTCTCGCCGACCTCGACCAGCTCGCCGGACAGCAGGAACGCGGTCCGGTCGGCCAGCCGCCTCGCCTGCTGCACGAGGTTCGTGACCAGCAGGATCGCCATCCGCTCCTTCAGCGCCTTCAGCGCGTCCTCGATCCGCATCGTGGTCACCGGATCGACCGCGATCGAGAACTCGTCGAGGCAGAGCACCTCGGGATCGTGCGACAGGGCCCGCGCGATCGTTAGGCGCTGCTGCTGCCCGCCCGACAGCTTCGTGCCGAGGTCCCGAAGCCGGTCCTTGACCTCGTCCCAGAGCGCCGCCTGCGTCAGGCACCGCTCCACGCGCCCGTCCAGCTCGGCCTTCCCGCGAACCCCGGCCATGCGCGGCGCGAACGCGACGTTGTCGTAGATCGACATGGGCAGCCCGACCGGCAGCGGCGCGACCATGCCGATCCGGCGCCGCACCGCCGAGGGGTCCCCTACCTTGCATACGTCCCGGCCGTCGAGCAGCACACGGCCGTCGAGGCGCGCCCCGGGGGTCAGCTCGAGCGTGCGGTTGAGCGTCTTCAGCAGCGTGGACTTGCCCGCCCCGGCCGGCCCGATGATGCCCAGGATCTCGTTCGGCCGGCAGTCGAGCGACACGTCGCGCAGGGCCGCGGCGTCGCCGTAACGGACCGTCAGCCCGCGGAACTCGACCTTGGGGACGGGGGCCCCGTCCGGCGCGCCATGCGTCACCACTTCCGCCGCCTCCGCAGCCGCACCCGGAACGCGATCGAGGTCGCGTTGACCGCCAGCACGACGGCCAGCAGCACGAGCGCGGTCCCGTATGGGATCTCGGCGGGCACGTTCGGGACCTGCGTCGAGATCGTGAACAGGTGCATGGACAGCGCCATGCACTGGTCGTGCACCGAGGCGGGCAGGAACGGCAGGAAGAACGCCGCACCCGTGAACATGATGGGCGCGGTCTCGCCGGCCGCGCGCGACACCTGGAGGATCACGCCGGTCAGGATGCCCGCGATCGAGTTCGGCAGTACGACGTGCCGGATGGTCTGCCAGCGCGTGGCGCCCACATTCCAGCATGCCTCGCGGAAGGCCATGGGGACCGCGGCGAGCGCCTCCTTGGCGCTCGCGATGATCACCGGCAGCGTCATGATGGCGAGCGTCAGCGACGCGGACAGCACGCTCGTCCCGAGGTTCAGGAACAGCACGAACGCGCCGACCCCGAACAACGCGTGCACGATCGACGGCACGCCGGCGAGGTTCACGATCGCGAGGTGGATCACGCGGGTCACCCAGCTCTCGCGGGCGTACTCGTTCAGGTAGACGGCGGCCAGCACGCCGATCGGCGCCGCGACCGCGAGCGACACGCCGACCAGCCAGAGCGTGCCGACGATCGCGGGCCAGATGCCGCCCGCGGTCATGCCGCGGAGGGGCTCCGAGAACAGGAACTCGAGCGAGATCGCGGGCGCGCCGCGCATGACCAGCAGCCCGAGGATCGCCGCGAGCGGCAGGATCAGGAGCGCGGTCATGGACAGGAAGACGCCGGACGCGAGCCGCTCCGCGCGGTGCCTGCGGCGCCCCTCGGTCGTGGTCCCGAACCCGTCCATCCGCCCCTACCGCCTCCGGAATCCGCGGATCACCAGATCCGCCGTCAGGTTCACCACGAACGTGATCGCGAACAGCAGCGTGCCGAGCACGAACAGCACGCGGTAGTGGTCGCTCCCGCGCGCGGTCTCGCCGAGTTCCGCCGCGATGGTCGCGGTGATCGTGCGCACCGAGTCGAGCGGGCCCGTCGGGATCGTGACCGCGTGGCCCGTTGCCATCAGCACCGCCATGGTCTCGCCGACCGCGCGGCCGACGCCGAGCAGGACCGCTGCGAGCAGGCCGTTGCGCGCGGCCGGGAGCAGCACGCGGCGGACCACCTGCCAGCGGGTCGCGCCCATGGCCTCCGCGGCCTCGCGGTACGTGTCCGGCACGGCCTTCAGCGCGTCCTCGCCGATGGAGACCATGATCGGCACGCTCATCAGCGCGAGCAGGATCGCGCCGTTCAGGACGGTCAGGCCGATCGGCGCGTCGAAGAGGTCGATGATGACCGGGTTCAGGATCATCAGCCCGATGAAGCCCCAGACGACCGACGGGATGGCCGCGAGCAGCTCGACCACGATCTTCAGGGCCTCCTTCGTCCGGCCGCGGCTGAACTCGGAGATGGGAATCGCGGCACCGAGCCCGAGCGGGATCGCGAACACCATGGCGAGCCCGGTCACCGCGAGCGTGCCGAGGATCAGGGCGAGCGCGCCGTAGCGGCGGTTCGAGAGCGAGTCCGGGTACCACTCCATGCTGCCGAAGAACTGCCCGAGGTCGAGGCCGCCGAAGAGGAGCGGAAGGGCCTCGCGGAGCACGAAGAAGAAGATCGCGAACACGAACACGACCGCGCTGACGCCGCAGAGGCGGATGACCGCCTCGATCACCAGTTCCTGGGCGCGGCCAAGGCGCGCGCGCAGGACCGCCCGCTTCGCGAGCCGGCCGGAGGCGCCGGGCGGGTTCGTCATGGCGCACCAGTCCGGCGCTCTGGCGCGGTCCGCCGCTCGGGCGGCAAGGGGGCATAGCCGAGCCTCGCGACGCTCGCCTGGCCCGCGTCGGAACGGACCCAGGCCAGGAAGCGGGCGACCGCGCCGGTCGGCTCGCCGAGGGTGTACATGTAGAGCCCCCGCGAGATCGGGTACTTCCCCGTCGCCGCGGTCTCCGCGGTCGGCTCGACGCAGGGGTCGCCCTCCTCCCCGGCCACGCAGGCGACCCTGACCCCGGGCGTGCGGTAGCCCATGCCGCTGTAGCCGATGGCGCACGGCGTCCGCTCGACGACATCGACCACGTCCTTGGACCCCTGCATGTCGAGCGACCCGAGCTTGAAGTCCTGCCGCGTCCCGAGCACCCACTCGCGGAAGTAGGCGTAGGTGCCCGAGTTGTTCTGCCGCCCGACGCGCACGATCTTCTGCTTCGAGCATCCCGGGACCTCGACCCCGAGGTCCGTCCACTTCGTGCACCCGCCGGTCTCGGCATAGACGCACGCGAGCTGCCCGCGCGAGATCGAGGGGATCGGGTTGGCCGCGTGCACGTAGATGGCGAGGGCGTCGAACGCGACCACGTGCTCGACCACGTCCTTCCCGGTGGACTTGCGGGCCGCCTCCTTCTCCTCGGGCTTGATCTCGCGGCTGGCGTTCGCGACATCGACGGTGCCGTTGATGATGGAGGCGATGCCCGTGCCGCTGCCGCCGCCGGTCACCGCGATCGCCACGTCCGGGTCCACCTCGCGGTACTCCTCGGCCCACGCCTGCGCCAGGTTGACCATGGTGTCCGACCCCTTGTTCTGGATCATGGGCCGGGCGGCCTCGTCGCGGCGGCCGCAGGCGCACGCGATCCCCAGCGCGGCGACCACCAGGGCGAGGATGCGCCTCGTCACGGGGCGCCCTCCTCCTGTGCGCCGACGAGGGCCTCGGTCAGGTCCCGGATCCTGGCGCAGAGGTTCTCGAAGACCGCGCGGCAGGCCTCCTCGACCTCCTCCGGCGAGCCCTTCGCGGCGACCGGGTCCGGCATCTCCCAGCGGAGCTGCACCACGTTGTACGGCACCTTCGGCGGCAGGGCCTCCTCCGCCCGGCTCGACATCGTGACGACCACGTTGAAGTCCTCGATCGGCATGACCGCGTCGAGGGCCTTGGATCGCTGCCGGGAGATGTCGATCCCGTGGCGCGCGAGGAACTCGACGGCGCGCGGATCGAGCGAGGACGGGGCAACGCCGGCGCTGCTGAAGATGAAGTGATGCGGGGCGAGGCTGCGGGCGATGCCCTCGGCCATCTGGCTGCGGCAGTCGTTCTTGTCGCAGACGAACAGGACCCGGACGTCGGTGCGCGGGAGGTGACGCAGAACCTGGCCGCGGGCCACATAGACCGTCTCCTCGGCGATGTTGCAGGCACGGTCCGCGACGCGCTCGATCCGGCCGACGAGGCCGAGCAGGGCGAACCTCATCTCCAGGTTTTCCGGGCCGCCTTCGGGCCTGGCAAGCTCCTGGAAGATCGCCGAGTTCATGCGATCGACCTGCGCGTCGGTCTCGAGGGTCCGCATCGCGTTCTCCGCGTCGGACGCGAGGAACGAGTCAACGGCGTGCGCGAGCATCTGGAACGCGACCTCCGACATCTGCTGGACCTGATCGCGGAACGGCTTGCTCGCGAATGCGGAGAGGCGGACCGCCCGGCGCGCGATGCCCTCGGCGTAGTCGCCGATGCGCTCCAGCTCGGAGTTGACCTTGGCGCACGCGACCACGAACCGGAGCTGCTCCGAGACCGGCATGTGCCGGACCAGGAACTCCTGGGTCAGGCGGTCGATGTTGGACTCCATCACGTCGATGGAGTGGTCCTTCAGGACGACCGTGTACGCCAGCGCGCGGTTGCTGTCCACGAACGCGGTGATCGCGTCCTCGAGCTGCCGCTGCACCATGGCGCCGAGCTTGCGGATCCGGTCGCGCAGGCCCTGCATGTCCCGCTCGAGCATCTGTTCCAGGTGGCCGGTGGGGTCGTTCATGACGTGCTAGGTAGTACAGGTGCGGGCCGATTGCAAGCGGCGCGCCGAGCACGGGCGCACGACGGGGAAGTGACGCGAATGGAATCGCCTTGTTGCAGGTCTGGCGGCCTTTGCATTAGACTAGTGCAACGGAGGTGCTGGCATGCCGGATTGCAAAGACGCGCCGCCCGCGGTCGTCACGGTTGCACATCAACTCGCGTGCCCAAAGCCGATGCGGCGAGGGACGTTCTCGGAGCAGTACCTGCGCTGTAACAAGCCGGGCTGCCCCTGCGGGACTTCCGCGAGCGCCCGGCACGGCCCGTACTATCGGGTCGTTTT
>VGRB01000270.1 GCA_016875475.1 Deltaproteobacteria bacterium | reverse complement strand
AGGCCGAGGTCCACGGCCATGTGGACGAACGCCGGCATCACCAGCAGCAACGTCAGCGAGAACGCGGCGAACCGCATGAAGTCGTCGCGGCACATCCGGGCGATCGCGAAACCGCGGAGCCCGATGACCACGTACAGCAGCACGACCGCGCACACGCCGACGAAGCCCAGCTCCTCGCCCGCGACCGCGAAGATGAAGTCGTTCGCGCTCTGCGGCAGGTAGCCGAGCATGTGGTTCACGCCGCCGCCGAGCCCGCTCCCGAGCAGCCCGCCCGAGCCGACGAGGATCTGCGCCTGGTAGACCTGGTAGCCCTCGCCCATCCGGGTCGCCTCGGGGAAGAACCACCCGACGAAGCGCGCCATCTTCTCGGGCTGGGACAGGATCAGGATCACGATCCCGACGACCAGGACCAGGGCGGACTGGCCGAGCAGCTTCACGCGGGTCCCGCCCACGACCAGCATCGCGACGAGCAGCGCGCCCATCAGCACGACCGACCCGACGTCCGGCTGGATCGCGAGCAGCATCGCCGGGAGCACGTACATCAGGCCGACCGGGAGGATCCCGGACAGGAAGTCGTTGAGGATGGTGCGGCGCGCGGCCATGTAGCGCGCGAGGTAGAGCGCGAAGGCGACCTTCGCGACCTCGGACGGCTGGACGTTGATGAACCCGAGGTCGTACCAGCGCCTGGCGCCGAACCGCGACGACCCGAACACCGCGACGCCGATCAGGAGGGCGATCGACACGGGCATCAGGATGGGGCCCGCCGCGCGGATCCAGTGCATCGGGACCTTCAGCGCGACCACGAAGAAGAGCGCGCCCGCCGAGAACAGCAGCGCGAGGTGCTTCACGTGGTAGAGCGGGTCGGCGACGGACACGCCCTGCGCGAGCCGGCCCGTGGTCGAGAAGACGAGCAGCGAGCCGACCACGACGAGGGCGAGCGCCGCCACGAACAGCGTCACGTCGTAGCGGCCGGAAAGGGCGTCGGACGGGGCCGCGCCCGCCTCCCGCGGCGTGCGATCGAAGGTCCCGAAGATCCGGCGCGACAGCGGGATCGCCACCTCGTCACCTCACCTTGATCGAAGCCAGGGCCACCATCGCCAGGAGCAGGCTCAGGATCCAGAAGCGGACCACGATCTTGGGCTCGGCCCACCCCATCTTCTCGAACGAGTGGTGGATGGGCGCCATCGGGAACACGCGCCTGCCGGTCAGCTTGTACGACGTGGTCTGGATGATGTCCGAGATCGCCTCGAACACGAACACGCCGAAGATGATGACCGACAGCAGCTCGTTCTTCGTCAGGAGCGCCATGGTGCCGAGCTGCGCGCCGAGCCCGAGCGCGCCGGTGTCGCCCATGAAGATCTCGGCGGGGAACGTGTTGAACCACAGGAACCCGATGGTCGCGCCCATCATGGCCGAGCAGATGATCGCCAGCTCCTCCGCGCCCTTGACCTTCGGGATCAGGAGGTAGTGCGACAGGTCGAACGATCCGAGCTTCGCGCCCGTGACGTAGGCGAGGATCAGGAGCGTGGCCGACGCGGTCAGGATCGGGCCTGCGGCGAGCCCGTCCAGGCCGTCCGTCAGGTTCGTCGCGTTCGCGGTGCCGACGACCACGATCGCGCCGAGCACGAGGTATACAAGGAAGGGCAGGTCGATCCAGAACCGCTCCGCGCTCATGAACGGGATGAACAGGCGCAGGTCGTAGTTCACGTCCGACCCAGACCCCAGCAGGAACCACCCGAACACCGCGAACACCACGCCGAACTCGACGCCGAGCCGCAGCTTGCCCGACAGCCCGGCGGACGACTGCTTGCGGACCTTGCGCATGTCGTCGAGGAAGCCGACCGCCGCGAACACGACGCCCATGCACAGCGTGATGATCACGAGCGGGTTCGCGAGCTGGCACCACAGCAGGGCCGACGACAGGATGGCGACCATGATCAGGACGCCGCCGGCGGTCGGGGTGCCCTTCTTCGAGAAGTGGCCCTGCGGCCCGTCCGCGCGGATCGGCTGCCCGATGGCCCGCCCCTGGAGCGCGCGGATGAACCACGGGTAGAGGACCAGGCAGATGACCAGCGACGAGATGAACGCCACCATGATCCGGAACGAGACGTAACGAACCAGGTTCAATGAAGAAATCTGGCTCCGGAACTGCTCTGCCAGGTAGAACAGCATCCAATCCCCACACGAGCCGCCGCGCACCCTCGGGCCGCGGCGTTCACGCCGCCGCGGCCCGCCCCGAATCGAACGGGACGGGCGCGCGGCGGCTAGTTCCCTTCCGCGCCAACGCCCGCGAACCGGGCCGCCATCGCCTCGACCACGTGCTCCAGGCCCACGCCGCGCGACCCCTTCACCAGCACCGTGTCCCGCGGCAGGACGACGGCCAGAGCCACGCTCGACGCGGTGATCGCGTCCGGCGCCACGAAGATCGACGTCCCCGGGAGCCCGGCCTCGATGGCGCCGCGCCGGACCAGGTCCGCCTGCCGCCCGACCGCGATCAGGCACTCCACGCCCGCGGCCGCGGCCTCGCGACCCGCGTCGAGGTGCGCGTCCGTGGTCGCGTCGCCCAGCTCGAGCATGTCGCCGATCACCGCCACGCAACGCCCGCCCGCCGCGATCGACGCGAGCGTCGCGAGCGCGGCCGACATCGACTTCGGGCTCGCGTTGTAGCAGTCGTCGAGCACGCGCAGCGTCCCGGCCGAGACCACCTCCATCCGGTGCCGCCCCGCGCGGACCGTGCCGACCGCGGCGCAGGCGTCCGCGAGCGGGACGTTCAGCGCGAGACCGGCCGCGACCGCCGCCGCCGCGTTGCATGCCTGGTGAGCGCCCACGACCTGGAGCCTCGCGATCGCGCGCGCTCCGCCGGCCTCGATCGTCACGGCGGCGCGCCCGTCCGGCCCCACCTCGACCGCCGCGATGCGCACGTCCGCGTCCTTCGCGACGCCGAACGTCAGCACGCGGCCCGCGCCCGTGCGCCCCCGCATCGCGGCCACGCGCGGGTCGTCCGCGTTCAGGACCGCGCACCCCTCCGGACCGAGGGACTCGACCAGCTCCGCCTTGGCGTCCGCGACGGCCTCGATCGTCCCGAGCCCCTCGAGGTGCACGGGCGCGACCGTGGTCACCACGCCGATCCGCGGCGGCGCGATCGTGGCCAGCGTCCGGATCTCGCCCGGCGCGTTCATGCCCATCTCGGCGACCAGGACCTCGTGGCTGGGCACGAGCTTCAGGCAGGTCAGGGACAGGCCGAAGTTGTTGTTCCGGTTCCCGCCGGTCGCGTGGCAGTCGAACCGCGCCGCGAGCACGGCCGCGGTCATGTCCTTGGTCGTTGTCTTGCCGACCGATCCCGTGACCCCGACCACGATCGGCTGGAGCACCGCGACCCAGGCCGTCGCGAGCGCCTGGAGCGCGCGCGTCGTGTCGTCCACCGCGACCACGAACGCGCGCTCCGTCGAGGCCCGGGCCGCGGCCAGCGCGGCCTCGACCGCGGGCTCCTCGACCACCAGCCCGACCGCGCCTCGCGCCGTGGCGTCGGAGAGGAACCGGTGCCCGTCGAACCGCGGGCCGCGGATCGCGACGAACGCCTCGCGCGGCTGGATCGTCCGCGAGTCGATCGCGACGCCGGCCTCGGCCACGACGCCCTCGCCGATCACGAGGCGCCCGCCGCAGGACTCCGCGACGAACTCGCCGGACAGGCGGAATGTGGAGGTCCGCATCATGCGTCCAGGATCTCCTTGGCGACCTCGACGTCGCTGAAGTGCAGCTTCCGCGTGCCCACGATCTGGTGGTTCTCGTGCCCCTTGCCCGCGATCACCACCACGTCGCCCGGCCGCGAGCCCCGGATCGCCTCCAGGATGGCCCGGCGCCGGTCCGGCTCGACGTGGAAGGGGGCAGTGCGCTCCCCTCCGGCGCCGGCCGCCTCGATCCCCGCGACGATCGCATCGATGATCGCGTCCGGGTCCTCGCTGCGCGGGTTGTCCGAGGTCACGACGACCCGGTCGGCCAGGAGCGCCGCGGCCCGGCCCATCAGCGGCCGCTTGCCCCGGTCCCGGTCGCCGCCCGCGCCGCAGACGATCGTGACGGCCGCGCCGCCGACCAGGGGCCGCAGCACGGTCAGGACGTTCTCGATCGACTTCGGCGTGTGCGAGTAGTCCACGAACACGGTCACGGGCCGCGCGCCGGTGACGCGCTCGAGCCGGCCCGGGATCCGATCCAGCCGCGCGACGCCGTCCGCGAACCGCGCGAGCGGCAGGCCGAGCAGGCCCGCGGCGCCGATCGCGGTCAGGGCGTTCGCGAGGTTGTGCGGCCCGATGAGCGGGCTCTCGAACGCCACCTCGCCCCAGGGCGTCGCGACGCGGGCGCGGATGCCGGACAGGTCGAAGCGCGCGTCCAGCGGCCGCACGTCCGCGTCGCCGGAGGTCGCGAACGTCACGACCGGCAGGGGGCACGCGGCACGGATGCACGCACGGAACGGGTCCGCGCCGTTGACCACCGCGCCCTTCGCCTCGGGATTCGCGGGCAGGACCTCGGTGAAGAAGCGGAGCTTGGCGTCCGCGTATGCCTCGGGGGTGCGGTGGTAGTCCAGGTGGTCGCGGGCCAGGTTCGTGAAGCACGCCACGCCGAACGCGCAGCCGTCCGCGCGCCGCTGGTCCAGGGCGTGGGAGGAGACCTCCATGACGGCCGCGGTCACGCCGGCGCCGGCCATGTCCGCGAACATCCCCGCGAGCGCGACGGCGTCCGGGGTGGTCAGGGCGGACTCGCGGGCGACGCCGGCCCAGCGGTAGATCACGGTGCCGAGCAGGCCGGTCGAGTGCCCGCACGCGGCGAGCCCGGCCTCGATCATCATCGTGGTGGAGGTCTTGCCGTCGGTCCCGGTCACCCCGACCAGGGTCATGCGGCGCGTCGGGTCGCCCGCCGCGGCCATCGCGAGCACGGCCAGCGCCCGCCGGCTGTCGCGGACGACGACGACCGGGACCGCGACGTCGAGCGGGCGCTCCGCCACGACCAGGAGCGCCCCGGCCGCCACGGCCGCCGCGGCGAACGCGTGCCCGTCCGCTCCCGTTCCCTGGACCGCGACGAACGCGGAGCCGGCGCCCGAGCGGCGGGAATCGGCGACGACCGGCGCGAAGTCGATCGCCTCGACCCCGGCGGGCACGCCGACCGCGCCGATCCGCGCCAGGATGTCCGCGTGAAGCCGCATCAGTGCGCCACCGCCTTCGCCAGCCTGCCCTCGACGGGCAGCGTCGGCTCGACACCGAGGATCGGGAGCACCCGGTCCGCCACGCCCTTGAACACCGGCGCCGCCACGGTCCCGCCGTAGTGGTTCACCTTCGGGTCGATGACCGTGATCGCGACCACGATCCGCGGGTCCTCGGCCGGCGCGAACCCCACGAACGAGCAGAGGTAGCGGTCCGCCGTGTAGCCCTGGTTGACCACGTTCACGCGCGCGGTGCCGGTCTTGCCCGCCGCGGACCACGCGGTCGGCCGCGCCTTCCGGCCGGTGCCGTGCGGGTCCATGACCACGCGCGCCAGGACCTCGCGCACCTTCCGCGCGGTGTCGGCCGACACCACCCGGACCGGCGGCGGCGCGTCGAGGCGCCGGACCACCTCGTCCGAGCGGGTGCGGGCCTCGCGCGCCACGCGCGGCGCCAGGCGCACGCCGTCGTTCGTGATCGTCGCCATGGCGGTCGCCACGTGGAGGAGCGTGGTCGAGTACCCGTAGCCGTAGCCCGCGGTCTGGAGGCCGGTGGATCCCCACGCCTTGATCGACGGCAGGTGCCCGGCCGCCGCGCCGGGCAGGTCGATGCCGGTGCCGCGGCCGAGGCCGAAGCGCTCGAAGGTGTCGCGCAGCAGCTCCGGGCCCACGCGCAACGCCACGTCCTTGAAGGCGCAGTTCGACGAGTACATGGTCGCGTCGGACAGCGTGCCCACGCCCATCCGGTGGACGTCCGTGATGCGGAACGTGCCGACCGCGCAGCTTCCGAGGTGGCCGTCCACCAGGCTGTCCGGCGACATCCTGCCGGACTCGATCGCGGCGGACAGCGTGAACAGCTTGCCGATGGAGCCGATCTCGTAGACGTAGGAGACGACCTTGTTGCGGCAGGGGCTGGTGCCGTCGTCCACCTTGTCCGTGTCGCCGCACTGCGTCTCGAACCGGTTCGGGTCGAGCGCGGGCAGGCTCGCCATGCCGAGGACCTCGAAGGTCCTCGCGTCGAGCACGATCCCCATCGCGGCGAGCGCCTGCTCCTCGGCCACCTTGGCGATCAGCTCGGACTCGAGCGCGAGTTGAACCTGGGCGTCCACGCTCAGCACGAGGTTCGCGCCGTCGACCGCCCAGGGGTCCGACATGGTGTCGTTGTAGAAGCCGCGCCGCGCCGAGTCGCGCAATACGGACACGACGCGGTTCGAGCCGCGGAGCAGCGCGTCGTAGGACGCCTCGAGCCCGGCGGCGCCCTGGCCCGACTTCGTCACGTAGCCGAGCGTCGAGCCGAGGACGTCCTCGAGCGGGTAGAACCGCCGATCCTCCTGGATCACGCGCACGCCCGGGAGCGCGAGGCGCTCGATCGCGGCCGCGTCCTCCGGGGTCACGTGGCGCTTCAGCATCGCGAAGCTCTCCTCCGCGATGACCTTGCGGACCACGTCCTCCGGCTCGAGCCCGAGCGCCTCGGCCAGCGCGAACGACAGCTCGCGGCGATCGACGTAGTACGGGGCGCCGTAGAACGCGATGGACGGCGAGGGGACCGTGACCGCGAGGAGCCGGCGGCCGGTACGGTCGAGCACGTCCCCGCGGCGGCCCTGGATCGCGAAGCTGGCGTTGACGCGCGCCTCGCCGCGCTCGGTCAGGATGCGGCTGTCGGAGAGCTGGTAGACCGCCGCCTGGGCCACCACCCAGCCGAAGCCCACGCCGACCGCCGCGAGCACGAGGGCCATCCGCAGGAGCACCGCGCCGTCGCCGGACGCACCCCCGCCCATCCGCTCCGCGATCCGATGCCACAACGCCCGGATGCTGCTCATCGCGGCTACTCCTGCCTCGCGGCGCAGCGCCTGCCGATCGGGGAATCCGCGCCGGTCTCGACGCACTTCGCGAACGCGGCGTCCGCCGCCGCGTAGTCCTGGGCCCGCTGCGCAAGCACGCCGAGGTGGTACCAGGGGTCGGCGTAGGTCGGGCAGACCTTCGCGGCCTTCTCGAACGCCTCCCGCGCCGCGCGCAGGTTCCCGGAATCGCGGTGGACGATGCCCAGGTTATTGAAACCAAGGCAGAATCTGGGGCTGAGGAACACGGACATCTCGAGGTGGCGGCGCGCCTTGGCCTTGTCGCCGAGCTTGTGCCACGCCCATCCGGCGTTGCCGTGCGCGAACGCGGGGGTCGGGTAGAGCGGGTCCTGGAGCAGCGGCTCGAGCACCCGGACCGCCTCCTCCCAGCGCCCCTGCGCGAGCATCACGGAGCCGAGGTTGTTGCGGGCCTCGAGCAGGTCCGGCCGAACCTCGATGGCCCGGCGCAGCGCGGCCTCGGCGCCGGCCAGGTCGTTCAGCCCGAGCTGCACGAAGCCCTTCAGGTGCAGGGCCTCGCCGTTGTCCGGGTCGAGCTTCAGCGATTCGTGCAGCTCGCGCTGCGTCATCGCCATGTTCCGGTCCTGGTAGTAGTTCCGCGCCAGCCGGTAGTGGTAGTCCGACTTCGCGGCGTCCTCGGCCTTCACCCTGGGCGCGCCGCACGCGAGGACGGACAGCGACAGGGTCAGGATCGACACGAGACCGAAGCCCTTCGTCCTCACGGCGAGACCTCCTTCGACGGCGCGACCACGATCCGCTCGGCCGGGAGCGCGGGCCGCATCCCCCC
>VGRB01000269.1 GCA_016875475.1 Deltaproteobacteria bacterium | reverse complement strand
GGGGGCGTCTCGCCGTCGGTGTCTCGCCCTCGGCGTCTCGCGATCGCCGCGGAGCGGCGTGCCGAGGAGGAGCGTGCCGAGGAGGAGCGTGCCGAGGAGGAGCGTGCCGAGGAGGAGCGGGGGATCGTGCGCCGGCTCCGGCCGGACTACCGGAAGGCCCGGGCTGGGGGAGGGGCCGTGCCGCCGGTGCAGCAGGGGCTCGATGGGATCGCGGCCGAGGGGGCGAATGGCGCTGCGCCGGCACCGGCCGCAGCGCCCCCCCGACCGCCGCCCGCGAGGCGTGGCCCCGCGACCGCTGCGATCAGATCAAGGCGGCCCGCGATCTCGTGGCCGCCCGGCCCGGAACCCATGCGGCCGACGAGGTCGCGAGCGCCTTCAAGTCCGCGCCGAAGGCCGCGGTCGCCCGGCACCTCCGGATGCCGGAGCGCAGCGGGTATCCGCCCTCGGCGGCGGGACGCCCAAGGCGTACTTGCGCGTCCTCGCGGTCCGTGAAAGCGCGTTGACGCACCCCCACGTTCGGGAGTATCTCCGATTCCCGAGGGGTCGTCCGTTCGTCGAGGGGGGCCGATGCTCCGCCGCCTCGCGTCCGTTGCGCGCGCCGTGGCCGCCGTCGGCGCCGTGACCGCCGTTCGCGCCGTGGCCGCCGTTCGCGCTGTGGCCGCCGTCGGCGCCGTGACCGCCGTTCGCGCTGTGGCCGCCGTCGGCGCCGTGACCGCCGTTCGCGCCGTGGTCGCCGTCGGCGCCGTGGCCGCGGTTCGCGCCGTGGCAGCCGTTCGCGCCGTGGCTGCCGTCCGCGCCGTGGCTGCCGTCCGCGCCGTGGCCGCCGTTCGCGCCGTGGCCGCCGTCGGCGTCGTGGCCGCGGTTCGCGCCGTGGCAGCCGTTCGCGCCGTGGCTGCCGTCGGCGCCGTGGCTGCCGTCGGCGCCGTGGCCGCCGCTCGCGTCGTGGCCGCCGTTCGCGCCGTGGCCGCCGTCCGCGCCGTGGCCGCCGTTCGCGCCGTGGCCGCCGTCCGCGCCGTGGCCGCCGTCGGCGTCGTGGCCGCCGTGACCGCGATCGGCGCCGCGCGGGTCGCCGAGGCCCAGTCCATCGAGGAGCTGCAGGCCCGCAAGGGGGAGAAGCCGGACCGGCTGATCGACGCGGGGATGACCGGCCTCCTCGAATTCTGGTCCGGCCTGAACCGCGACCGGTACGACGCGGCCACGTGGTTCATGGTGTCGCCCCACCTCAAGGTCGGGCCGGCGTTCCGGGCGAGCTTCAGCCTGCTCGGGAACTGCGACCTGACGGACCGCATGGACAACCGGGGCTGGTCCATGGAGGACCCTTTCCTCGAGCTGTCCTACCACCCGATCTGGAAGGAGCCGGTCACCGGGATCGCCTTCTCGACGCGCGCCCGCTACTACTTCCCCGTCTCGAAGGACAGCCGGAACGCGGGCAGCCGCGGCATGGCCCGCTTCTTCGGCAAGGTGTCGGTCGCGGTCCGGAAGATGTACTTCTCGTTCGAGTTCGACGGCCGCAAGCACTTCTCGCGCTACACGACCTGGCCGACCGGCGAGGACCCCGGCTCGGAGGAGTGGGTGCGGCAGGCGGGCCGCGACGACTACGTGGAGAACAACGTCTCCTACGGGTTCGGCGAGACGCTCACGGTCTCGTACACGCCCGTGGACGGCCTGGACCTGAGCCTGATCGGGAGCCTGATCCAGTCCCGCAAGTACGACCCCGGCGAGGCCCACCCGGAGGCGTCCGGGTCGTCGTTCGTCGCGGGGGCGGCGCGCATGGCCGCGCCCTGGGAGCACTCGTACCGGCTGATCGCGGACGTGACGTGGGGGGTGGGCTCCATCCCCGCGATCGAGCGGTCGGACGTGCTGAAGGACTCCGTCCTTTCGCGGATCTACCTGTCGATCGGCTACTACGTGCTGAAGCCCCAGCTCGTGGAAGGCCGCTTCAGCCCGAACCCGTTCGACGCGCGATTCGGGCAGGTCTATTTCGACATCGCCTACGTGGAGTGAGGTGCCGGATGAATACGCGTCTCCTGGCCGCGGTCGTGCTGCTCTCGGCGTGCGCGACCGAGCCCCCCCCGCTCGACCGCACCCAGCCCGAGGCGGTGCCGAAGGCGATCTTCCAGGGCGAGTGGATCTACAAGGCCACGGTCACGGATACCGACCCGATGAACATCTACACGTTCATCGGCGAGGAGACCACGACCTACACGGGCCAGGGGTTCAAGGTCCGCTGGGAGGTGACGCAGGACCTCCTGAACGCGTACCGGATCCCGCAGCGCTGGCGCGACACCGCGGGGAACCTCGTGAACAACGCCATGGGCTCGCGCGCCATGATCCTGTCCTTCAAGATCAAGAAGCACTACGACATCCGCTACCGCTACAACTCGACCACGCGCGAGGAGCTGAACGTCATCGAGGAGAACGAGGACCGCCCCTGGAACGAGCGCGAGTACATGGAGATCGACTGGTCGCAGAACCTCGTGACGAACATCTCCGACCCGACCATGGAGCTGCTGGCCACCGGCGAGATCGTGCGCGAGCCCGTGTCCGTCTACGAGAACGTCGAGTTCTTCGCGCGCGGCGCCACGCCGGACGCGGACGTGCGCATCGACACGCGCAGGTGGGACGCCGCCGCGGGGCCCGAAGTCTACGCGATGAACATCGACGTGAAGGAGGTCGTCACCACGAAGGTGGACGACTGGTACCAGATCTACTACGGCACCTACATGGAGCCGGTGACCGTCAAGCTGCGGCACTCGCTGATGAGGTCCGTACCCCCCGCGGAATCGACGTACCAGCCGCGCCAGTACACGGACGAGGCATTCCGTCGTTACGGGTACTTCCGCACCGAGTACGAGGTGTGGGACCCGGAGCGGAACTCGCTCGAGAACCGGAAGCGCTACCTGATCAACCGCTGGGACCTGTCGCCCGGGAAGCGGATCACGTGGTACGCGTCGCCGTCGTTCCAGGAGCAGATCGACGCGGGCGACGCGGAGCTGAGGGGTTACGCGGAGCGCATCGTCGCGGAGTGGAACAAGGTCCTGAAGGAGGCGACCGGCCGCACGGACGACCCGATGGAGTTCCGGCCGAACGCGCCGCTGCTCGGCGCCGACGGGAAGCAGGTCGTCAACCCGGACGGGACGAAGCGCTGGGTGCGCGAGCTCGGCGACCTGCGCTGGTCCTTCCTGAACTTCACGACCAAGGCGCAGGACGCGGCGCCGCTCGGGTACGGGCCGTCCACCCCGGACTCGGACTCGGGCGAGCTGGTCAACGGGACGGTCAACGTCTACGGCGACTGGATCGACTGGGTGGTGCGGCGCGTCATGGACCAGTACGACGTGGCCGCGGGCAACTGCACGCTGGACCAGGTCGCGGCCGGGAACTTCTTCGATCCGGCGACCGGGAAGTGCGACAGTCCGGTGTGGGCGGGGAAGCCCGCGGGCGGCGTGGTCAAGGCGAAGCTCTCGGACGGGTCCGGCGCGTCGGCGGCATCCGCGGCGGCACCCGCGGCGACGCCGGTAGCGATGCGGGCGCTGACCCCGGCGCTCAAGACGTCGTACTGGCCGAAATCGGACCCGCGCAAGCCCGCGAGGAAGCCGGACCCGCAACGCCTCGCCGCGGCGGGCAAGGCCGCGCGCAAGCAGTTCGAGTGGCGCATGCAGCACCCGGCGCCCCTCGACGCGGGCCGCTTCGGCGTGGTCGCGGGCACCCGCTTCGAGTCGATGATGGTGCCGTCCGCGAGCCTGCACTCGCTGCTGCCGTTCGCGTCCGCGCCGGACGACGCGCGCGTGGCCTCGATGCTGTCCCCCGCGCGCCGGCTCGACCCGTCGCGGCTGTGGGCCGCGCGCGAGGAGCGGGTCCGGCGGTCCGCCCTGCGCGACGAGCCGGTGATGTTCGAGCCCGCGATCCACGCGTTCGTGGACGACATGAAGGACAAGCCGCGCGACGAGGTCTATCGCCGGCTGCGCGAGTGGGTCTGGTACACCAGCACGCTGCACGAGATGGGGCACGCTCTCGGGCTGCGCCACAACTTCCGCGGGTCCGCGGACGAGCGCAACTTCCCCCCCGAGTACGCGGCCGAGAAGGCGAAGCACTGGGACGCGATCGAGGCCCTTCGCGCGCAGTACCAGCCGAAGATCGACGCGGGCGACCCGGACGCGTACGAGGCGTACGTCGCGGCCGTGGACGACCTGCCCGCGAAGCACCACCGCTGGGCGTCCACGTCGATCATGGACTACCTCGGCGACTGGACGGACTGGCAGTACCCGGTCGGCTCCTACGACCGCGCCGCGATCCTGTTCGGCTACGGGAACAAGGTCGAGGTCAGGGACGCCCCGGGCGCGGCCTCGTGGACGCTCGCGGACTACAAGGACGGCGACTTCCGCACCGCCGAGCCGGGGGCGGACCCCTACGACGACGCGACGGCGTCCGCGAGCGGGCGCCTGGTCCGGTCGTACCTCTTCTGCTCGGACGAGAAGGTCTTCGACGACCTGTTCTGCTCGATGTTCGACACCGGCACGACCGCGACCGAGATCACGCGCAACTTCATCCGCGACTCGCAGCCCTCGTACTTCTTCAAGAACTTCAAGCGCCAGGCCACGGCGTTCGAGTCGCGGCGCCAGAGCTACTACATCGACAAGTGGCTGGACGTGTACTACATGCGCGCCAAGGTCATCACCGAGCTGGAGCTGTCCTCCATGCGCTACGGCGCCATGTGGGACGCGATCTGGGACGCCATGCCCGCGGTCACGGCCGGCCCGGAGGCGCGCGACCTGAAGCCCGGCTGGCACCCGGACGGCGGCGAGGACCTGCTGCGGGCGACCCTGCTGTTCTACTACTGGCTGCTCTACGACGTGCTCGGGCGGCCGGACTACGGGTACTACCAGCTCGCGTGGGACACGTCCGGGCAGCGGTACTGGGACTTCACCGAGGAGCGCTACCTCGACACGTCGGACGAGGCGCCGCCGTACGGGGTGGTGCCCGCGGGGGTCGGCTGGGGCTGGGACGACCGCTGGGACGCGCAGGACGACGTCGGCACCTACTACGCGCACCTCCAGCGGATCGGCGTCGAGATGGACAAGATCGTGGCGCTCGAGATCCTGTCCGTGCCGGCGATCCTGAACGAGCCGCTCTGGTGGGAGAAGGCGAACGGGCTGTCGTTCTGGAACAGCCTGTGGACCGGCGACGGGCACCAGCTCTGGGACGTGATCCGCGGGATCGTCACGGACAACGTCGGCCACCTCCAGAACCCCTGGTGCATGAAGTGCGACGCCAAGTGCATGGCCGATCCGGTCGCGAACCCCCCGCTGCTCCGCGCGTACCCGGTCGGCTACGACGAGGCGCTCGCCAAGGTGCTCGACGAGCCGCCGGACCTGGGCGCGAAGCTCCGGTGCGGCCCGGACGAGTACCCGATGCGGCCCGCCATGGACGCGCTGTTCGCGATCTACCCGATCTACTACGGAATCGCGGGCGCGTCGCACCCCTGGTACCAGAACGGCCTGATGGAGCACATGGACAGCCAGGTGGTCGGCGGGAACCACCGCTTCGACCCCCCCAAGGGCGCGAAGACCACCGCGTTCGTGAACGGCTCCGGGACCAAGACGTACCAGGCGGTCGAGACCGAGGACGGCAAGGGCATCTCGTACCGGCTGGTCCAGAACGGCCGCCGCATCCGCCAGCGCATCGACATGGTCGCGGCGTGCGACGCCGAGGTCGAGCCCCCCGCCGGCCTCGCGGAGGCGGTCGGCCGCACGTGCGACGAGGTGCTGTCCTGCTACTACTGCATGGACGAGGCCTGCACGATGCCCGACTGGTGCGGGCCCGACGGCTGGGACTGGACCTACCTGTACCCCGGCTGGAAGTGGAGCGGGCTGGACCGCATCGAGGCCATGCTGATCATGATGCAGGACATGATCGACCTCGCGGGCCACTACCAGTGGGAGGCCCCGGAGATCTGGGGGGAGGAGGACTCCTGGTAGCCGCGCCCCCCGGTCGCTCCCGCGCCGCGTCGCGCACGTCCGTTCCCGAAACCCGTTGACCCGCCCCGGAGTCCCGGCCTAGAATCGGCGGAGGGCGAAGCTCAGTCGGAGGCTGTCATGTCGCGGACGACGGATGTCGGAACGGGTTCGGTTCGGGCGCGCGTGCGGCGGGTCGCGCGCGTGCGACGGCGGGCGGGGCGCTCGACCTCCCCGTGGATCCTGGCGGGCCTGCTCGTCGCCGGGTGCGCGGGCGGCGGGGTCGGCGGGAACGCCGACCCGGGCGACCCGGGCGGGGCGGACCCGTTCGCCGAGGCGGACCGGCCGATCGTGATCCCGGAAGCCGGCCCCGACGGCGAGGACCGCGACGGCCTGCCGCCGACCGACGGGCCCGGCGACGGCCCCTTCGCCGACCCGGGCGAGGACGGCGCGGGCGAGGGTGGCCCGGACCTGCCCGTCGACTGCCCCGGCAACTTCGGCTGCCCCTGCGGGACCGGGTCCGACTGCTTCAGCAACTACTGCATCGAGGGCATGTGGGGCTTCGTCTGCTCGCGTGCCTGTTCGGACGACTCGTCCTGCCCGGACGAATGGAAGTGCGTGCTCCTCGGGGGCGCCGGCGACCCGACCTACGTCTGCGTCGACCCGTTCGCGAGCCTCTGCCGGCCGTGCGGCGCGGACAAGGACTGCGAGGTCGAGACGGTCCCGGGCGCGGGGAACGTGTGCGTCGATCGCGGCGACGCGGGCAGCTTCTGCGGCGTCGGGTGCAAGGTCTCGGACGACTGCCCGGACGGCTTCGCGTGCGAGGACGTGGCGGCCGGCGGGCGCGGAGGGACGTCGCGGCAGTGCGTTCCCGCGGACGGCGCCGAGTGCCCGTGCACCGACAAGTACAAGGAGAAGGGCTACGAGACCGCCTGCTTCGTCACGAACGAGCACGGCCGCTGCGCCGGCGAGCGGACCTGCGACGCGGCCTGCGACGCGCCGACCCCGGCCGCCGAGGCGTGCGACGGCAAGGACAACGACTGCGACGGCGCGACCGACGAGGACGTGCCGGCCGCGACCTGCGACCTGACGAACCCGCTCGGCACCTGCCCCGGCGCGACCGCGTGCGAGGGCGGGAAGGAGGTCTGCAAGGGCCGCATGCCCGAGGACGAGCGGTGCAACGGCGTGGACGACGATTGCGACTCGAAGACGGACGAGGGGTGGCCGGACTCGGACGGCGACGGGATTGCGGACTGCGTCGAGATGGACCGCGACGGCGACGGCGTCCCGGACCTCGACGACAACTGCCCGGACCACGCGAACGCGGACCAGATCGACACGGACCTCGACGGGGACGGGAACGCCTGCGACCCGGACGACGACGCCGACGGGCTGGTCGATCCCGCGGACAACTGCCCGCTCGTGCCGAACAAGGATCAGGCGGACCTCGACGGCGACCTCGTCGGCAACGCGTGCGACTGCGACCTCGACGGCGACGGGGTCTTCGACACGACCCCCGGCTGCCCGGCGCCGGTCCCGGCCGACAACTGCCCGTGGATATCGAACACGGCCCAGACCGACCTCGACGGCGACACGCTCGGCGACGCCTGCGACTGCGACCTCGACGGCGACGGCGTCGAGAACCTCGCGCCCGGCTGCGGCGTGCCGGCCTCTCCGGACAACTGCCAGTACTTCCCGAACCCCGGGCAGGCCGACCTGGACGGGGACCTCGTCGGCGACGCCTGCGACTGCGATCGCGACGGCGACGGCGTGCCGAACGCGGCCGCGGGGTGCCCGGAGCCCGATCCAGCGGACGACTGCCCGGACGCGTTCAACTTGGACCAGGCCGACCTCGACGCGGATGGCGCGGGCGACGCGTGCGACTGCGACATCGACGGGGACG
>VGRB01000268.1 GCA_016875475.1 Deltaproteobacteria bacterium | reverse complement strand
TTTTGTGCGAGGCGGTCGTCGGCTACCCGTGGGTGGACAAGCGGATCGGCCGCAAGGTCGTGGTCCACGAGTCGCGCATCGACGACCGGTCCCCGGGCATGCTGCTCCTGGAGCAGGGCAAGACGCACCAGCCCGGGACCACGATCTTCGAGGGCCCGGTGTTCGACGGGCAGGAGACGATCCGGCTCGACCTCGACGTGCTCGAGGCGGACTGGTACCCGCGCTTCGGCGTCGCCGAGTGGGTGTTCGACAAGCACCAGTCGCTCGCGGAGTTCCACGGGGAGGTCGCGCTTTCGGACGGCTGGGTGGACTTCGAGACGCAGTACGCCCGGGTCCGGCTGCGGGTGCGGGTGGTCGCGGTGTATTGAGCCTGCCCCCCGCGCGCCCGTCCCGTTCGTTCCCGGGCGGCCGGCGGCGGCGCCAACGCCGCGGAAGCGGCCCCGCCCGCGCTGCGCGCCGACCCCGGGCCGGGGCACGGGACCGGTTCGGGTGGTATATTCTCCGCCATGGGACGACAGCCACTCGTCAGCGAGTTGTCCCGGCGCCGGAAGCTCGCGCTGTTCGCCGGCCGGCTCCAGCCCGGCTCGCACATCCTGGAGATCGGGGCGGGAGACGGCTGGTTCACGGCCAGGTTGCGGGGACTCGGGCACCGGGTCACCACGCTCGACCTCGAGCCGCCCGCAGACGTGGTCGGCGACGTGCTCCGGTGGCGCGACCTCGGCCTGCCCGAGCACGGCTTCGACGCGGTCGTCGCGCTCGAGGTGATCGAGCACGTGGACTGCCTCGACGCGCTGCGCTCGCTCTGCCGCCCCGGCGGCCTGATCCTGCTCTCGTCGCCGCACCCGGCCTGGGACTGGGCCATGCAGGTCCTGGAGGCCCTCCACCTGACCCAGCGCCGCACCAGCGGCCACGTCAACCTGACCGACTTCGCCAGGATCCCGCTCCGGCCCGTGTTGCGCGAGCGGCCGATGTGGATCCACCAGGTCGCGATCTTCCGGAACGAGACGTAGCGAACCCGAGCCCCGGACCGAACGGGACGGGCGCGCAGTGCGGTCAACGGCAGCACCACCCCGCCACCACGTCGAGCAGCACGTCGAGCCCCCACCGGAACCCGTCCACGGGGACCCGCTCGTCGGCCGCGTGCACCAGCTTCGAGTACGAGAACCCGGGCGGCAGCAGGACCGGCGCGAACCCGTACGTCGTGATGCCGAGCGACGACCAGGCCATCGCGTCGGAGAAGCCCGGCAGGATCCATGGGGCGACGCGGGCCTCGGGCAGCGCCCGGCCGATCGCGTCCTCGATGAGGTCCCACATCGGCGTGCGGCGCTCGGACACGGTCGCCGCGCCGGACCGGATGACGGTCACGTCCACGTCGTCGCCGAGCCGCGCCGCGAGCGCCTCGACCGCCTGCGCGACGGGCCGGCCCGGCAGCACGCGGAGGTCCACGATCGCCTCGGCGGTGTCCGCGATCACGTTCTCGGACGAGCCCGCCCGCAGGATGGTGACCGCGGCCGTGTCGTGCGTGATCGCCGCGAAGTAGCGCGACTGCTCGCGGTCCGGCATCACGCGTCGCAGGAACGCCGACGAGGATCCGACCTTCAGCGCGTGGACCGCGAGACCGCGAGCCCCCGGCAGGCAGGCCGCGACCGCGTCCATGAAGTCGATCGACGCGCCGCACAGCCGCTGCTCCACCAGGCCGGACTCGATCCTGCGGAGCGCCCCCATCAGCCGCCACACGGCCGACTCCTCGTCCGGCATGGACCCGTGCCCGCCCTCGCCCTTCGCGGTCACGCGGAGCCACGCGAAGCCCTTGGTCGCGACGCCGACCGGCACCAGGACGCGCTCGCCCACGCGCAGGTTGAAGCCGCCCGCCTCGGTCAGGCAGAAGCGCGCGCGCAGCAGGTCCGGCCGGCGCGCCGCGAGGTGGAGGCTCCCGTTCGCACAGCCCTGCTCCCCGTCGGCTACCGCGGCGAGCACGAGGTCGCGCCCGAGCACGAGCCCGCGCCGGTTTGCGATCAGGACGGCCATCAGGGACTGGGCCAGCATGTGCTTCATGTCGAGAGCGCCGCGGCCCCACGCGAACCCGTCGGCCACCCGCCCCCCGAACGGCGGGTGCGTCCACCTGGCCGGGTCCGCCGGGACCACGTCGGTGTGCGCGGACAGCAGGAGGGCCTCGTCCGGTCGGTGCGCGGACAGGCGCGCGACCAGCGACGCGCGGCCCGGAACCGGCTCCACGACCTCGAACGGCACGCGCTCCGCGCCGAGCACGCCCGCGACGTATCTCACCGCCGCGGCCTCGTTCCCGGGGGGGTTGGACGTGTCGAGCCCGAGCAGGTTCCCGAGGTGGTACATCGCCTCCTCGTGCTCGCGATCGGTCGCTGCGAGCGCGTGGGCGGCGCGGGGTCCGGCGGCGGCGGGCATCGGGTTCACCTCTGTCGCGGGGTGATCGGGTCCTCCGTCGCTGGATTGTTGCACGCCGTCACGCGCGCCGCGAAGGAGACGGCCGAAGCGGGCGCACCCGCGAGATGATTTCGCGCGGCTTGCGGCCGTGGGCGATCCGGGTCGGGCGGGGACATCCGCCCCCCCCGCCTGCGCCCGATTCGACGGGCCTTATCTGGACATTGGTCATCCACTTTGAAAAACTTCTGCTTGACACCACAGGTACTCACGTTTACTCTCAGTTCACGGACCGAATTGGTCCTTGATTGAACGTCGCGAGGGGAGGGGTGACCGATGAGGTTCAACTACACGTACCCGGTCGTGACCGAACTGGAGGAGTCCTTCTACTGCCGCGCGCGAAGGAAGGACCTGGAGCTGGAGAAGTGCCTGAACGACTACCTCGAGGCGAACGCCTTCGACCGCCGGCGGTCCGCGTGCTTCCGCTGCCCCCAG
The DNA here is from genome assembly GCA_016875475.1 of Deltaproteobacteria bacterium. Classification (GTDB taxonomy): domain Bacteria; phylum Myxococcota_A; class UBA9042; order DTJE01; family DTJE01; genus VGRB01. The sequence goes on along the minus strand of VGRB01000268.1, from coordinate 4,965 downwards.
GGCCGCAAGAACCGCGAGAGCTTCGCGGGCGGCGAGATGCCCGAGCCGGGCGACGAGTAGCACCCGCGGCGAGGCGCGGCGCGCTCGGCGACCGCAAGGCGGTCGCGCAAGGGGGGTGGCCCGCGCCCCGCAACGCGGGGCGGCGGGCAGGGGGGCGAGCCGCGCCCCCCTCCGATCGATGCCCCTGGGGCCTGCCGTGCGAGCCGCGCGACAGCGCGGAGTGCTCGACAAAGGATAGCACCCGCGCCTACGGGGCCTTCAGGACGGTGGTGACGGAGGCGCAGATCGGGCCGCCGATGTTGAACGTGGCCGCGTAGCGGGCGTCCTTGACCTGGGCCGCGGCCGGGGCCTTCCCCATCAGCTGCCAGTAGTTCCAGCCGACCATCGCCACGCCGGTCGCGCCGATCGGGTGGCCCTTCGCGATGAGCCCGCCGGACGTGTTGATCGGGGAGCCGCCGCCGCCGAGCGAGGCCTTGCCGTCCACGTAGTACTGCGCGCCGCGCCCCGCCTCCGCGAGACCCAGGATCTCGACCGACAGCGCGCCCATGATGCCGAAGCAGTCGTGGACCTCGGCGAGCGAGACGTCCCTCGGGCCGATCCCGGCCATGTCGTACGCCTGCTTCATCGCCTTCAGCGCGCCCGCGGGCCGGAGCACGTCGCGGCCCTTTGTCGACAGCGGGTCGGTCGCCTGCCCGAACCCGACCAGCTCGGCGCACGCGCTCTGCGGGATGCCGAGGCGCCTGAGCCCCTCCTCGTCCGCGAGCACGATCGCCGCGGACCCGTCGGAGATCTGCGAGCACTCGAAGGTCTTGAGCGGCAGTCCGTCCGCGATGTAGCGGTTCGGGCCGGCGAGCGTCATCACCTTCTCGACGGTCATCTCGACGCCGCGCATCTGCGCGTACGGGTTGTTCTGGGCGTGGCGGTAGAACGTGACCGGCACGTGCGCGAGCTGCTCCTCGGTCACGGACCACGCCTTGATGTACTTGTCCATCACCTCGGCGAACAGGTGCGGGAACACGAACGTCTTGCCGGGGCGGTCGTCCGGGTGCGACGCGGTGCCGAGCACCTTGCCGATCATGGCGCCGTCCATCCTGCCTTCGTCGTTCCGCATCTTCTCGATGCCGAGCGCGATCCCGACGTGCCCGAGCCCGAGCAGGATCTTCTGGACCACGGACAGGATGGCCACGCCGCCGGACGAGCACGCGTTCTCGACCGTCTCGATCGGCTTTCCGGCGAGCCCGGGCTCGGACGCGACGATGCCCGCGATCAGCGTCTGGTCGCAGAGCGGCTGCGCGAGCAGGGCGGCCACGGACACCGCGTCCACCGCGTCGAGCGGCGCTCCGGCCTCCTTCGAGACCCCCTGGAGGGCCTGGTGCACGATCTCCGGGACCTTGAGCGGCCCGAACTTCCCGAACACCGTCTGGAAGTAGCCGGCGACGAAGATGCGCTTGTGGGTCGGCAGCATGCGGGAGTGCTCCGTTCGAGAAAGACCTGCCGGGAACGATACCACAACCGGTGCCGTTCTTCCCTCCCCGAATGCCCAGGGATCTGTTACAATCCGCCTCCGGCCGGGAGGGGTTCGACACCGGCCGGGTCCTTCGCAACAGGAGGCGGTCATGAGGTCCCTCGTCGGATTCGGGCTCGCGGTGCTGTGCGTTCTCGCGCTCGCGCTCGCGGCGTGCGGTGGCGGCTCGACCACCCAGAAGATCGTGTGCCCCGGGCAGCCCGACGGGATCTGCCCGGAGGCGATCGACGGCCCCGACGTCCCGGCCGAGGGGGTCATCGGGCCGGAGGGCACGACCACCACGAAGACGCTCGAGTTCAAGGACCCCACGGACGACCTCGGCCAGGCGACCGCTGGCAAGAAGTCCTACAACGCGACCGTCTACTACAACGAGAAGAAGTCGCTGTCCGTGCTCTACAAGAACGGCGGCAACCCGGTCAGCGGCGCAGCCATCGACTACATCGTGAAGCCCGAAGGCACCGACCTCGGCCAGCTCTCGGCCGGCATGGCCTACACGGGCGACGACGGCATCGGGGCCGTGGACGTGCAGGCCGCCGACAAGGAGGGCGACTTCACGGTCAGCGCCTGCGTGAACGGCGAGGCGGACGTCCCGTGCCTGACGTTCAAGATCCACGTGACCTGCAAGGGCTGCGGCGACGACCCGCTGACCGTCGGGTTCGACGACTACAAGGGCGCCTACCCGATGATCGACCTCGCCCAGGTACTGATCTTCAAGCAGGGCGCGGACGGCAAGCCGAAGTGCGCGGACCTCAAGCTCGGCGCGCTGCCCCCCGCGACCATCGCGTCGAAGGACCAGGGGCTCGACTCGAACTTCGTGTTCAAGGCGCTGCCCGGCCTCGACAAGGACGGGACGCAGACCTACTCGATCGTCGGCATGGCGCGCGAGGGCGACACCGGCCCGGTCCAGGCGTGGGCGTGCGACGACACCCAGGGCGTGGTCAAGTACAAGGAGAAGAAGTACGTCCTGCTGACCTGGAAGGACGTGGCCCCGCGCCTCGCCGGGTCGTACGAGATCACCAGCACCTTCGACCTCTCCAGCGGCCTCCCGCCGGACATCCGGAACGTCGTGGACACGATCACCGGCTTCTTCCTGAGCCCGACCGGCGAGGTCATGAAGCTGTTCTGCGCCGCGTCCGGGTCCAGCGGGTCGCTGGCCGACTTCTGCGGCTACCTGTTCCAGGACAAGGCGAACCCGGATCCGACGAAGCTCACCACGACCGGCCAGGTGGTCTTCGACATCATCGACGGCGTCCTGCTCGCGCTGATGGACAAGTACTGCCCGTTCGAGGACAAGTCCCTGTGCTCGAAGGTGTTCTGGACCGCCAAGGACGTCTCCTCCAGCATCGAGAAGTTCCAGATCATCGCGACCTTCACCTTCGCGACCGAGCCCGACGACAGCGGCGCGGTCAAGGACGTCAAGGAGGTCTGGCACTCGGTGAGGCTGCGCTGGACGCTCGGGATGGACTGCCCGCCGGACGACGACGCGTGCGGCTGGAAGAAGTTCTCGTTCTCCGCGATCCCGGCGATCGCCGAGTCCGTGGCCGGGAAGTCGGACGTCACCCTGGCGAACGGCAGGATCTCGATCGCGGAGCACAAGATCACGATGAAGTACGGCGCGCTCGTGAACTTCGCGCTCGAGAAGTGGCTGCTCCCGAGCCTGTTCGGCGACGGGTCCGATACGCTGCCAGCGGTCGACAGCTACGAGGCCCTGGTCGGCTCCCTGCTCGCCGGCAAGGCGTGCCTGACCGACATGAGCTGCTGCGAGACGTTCGCCGAGGAGGTGACGAACACCCCCGGCACCGGTGTGACCAAGACGCTCGTCAAGAGCGCCTGCGACGCCCTGATCCAGTACGGCGGCAAGTACCTCCGCGACAAGCTGAACGCGCTCGACGCCACGCCGGACAACTTCACGCTGGCCACCGAGGAGCCGTGCAGGATCGAGGACAAGAACAAGGACATGAAGTTCGACGCGATCGGCAGCAAGATCGAGCCCTGCAAGTGGGACTCGACCCTGCGCGTCGGCTCCTTCGACTACAAGCCCGTCGGCACGTTCTACGGCACGGCGCAGTAGGGCCCCGTTCGTCGCCCCCGCCCCGGTCTTCCGGAAGGGAATCCCGATGAGCCGACTCGTCCCCGCCGAGGAGCTCGACCGCCGCGCACGCGCCCTCCGGGCCCGCATGGCCGCGGACGGCCTGCCCGCGATCCTCGTGCTCCAGGCCGCGGACCTCTTCTGGCTGACCGGATCGGTCCAGCAGGGGCTCGCCTGGATCCCGGCGGAGGGGCCGGTGGTCTATGGCGTCCGCCGCGACCCGGGCAGGGCCCGGGCCGAGTCCGCGCTGGCCCACGTGGTCCCGATCTCCGGCCCCCGCGACCTCGCCTCGGCGATCGGCGCGATCGGCCTCGCCGTGCCGGACCGCGTCGGCATGGAGCTGGACGTGGTGCCGGTCGCGCTCTACGAGCGCTGGCGCAAGGGCCTGGTGGGCGTCGCGATCGCGGACGCGTCCATGGCGATCCGCCTCGCGCGCGCGGTGAAATCCCCCTGGGAGATCGAGCGGATGCGCGCCGCGGCGGTCGTCGCGGACGGCGTGGTCCGGCTCGCCAGCGAGGTCCTGCGCGAGGGCCTCACCGAGCACGAGTTCGCCGCCGAACTGGACCGCGAGGCCCTGCGCCTCGGCCACCAGGGCATCGTGCGGATGCGGGGCTTCAACTCCGAGATCCACTTCGGCCAGGTGCTGTCCGGGCCGTCCGGGGCCGAGCCGCCGCCGGGGGACACTCCGCTCGGGGGCGAGGGGCCGAACCCGGCGGTCGGCAAGGGCGCGGGCCCGCGGCGCATCGGCCGCGGCGAGCCGGTCATCCTCGACATCGCGATGGCCGTGGACGGCTACATCGTGGACCAGACCCGCACGCTCTCGCTGGGCACGCTCCCCGCGCCGCTCGCCGCCGCGCACGCGGACATGGTCGCGGTCATCGCGCACGCGCAGGACGCGATGCGCGCGGGCGTGCCGTGGTCGCAGCCGTACGAGTCCTGCTGCGCCCTCGCGGCGTCGCTCGGACACGCGGACCGGTTCATGGGCGTGCCCGGCGCGCTCGCCCCGTTCGTGGGCCACGGCGTCGGGACCGAGCTGGACGAGCTTCCCGTGCTGGCGCGCGCGTTCAAGGACCGTGTCCTGGAACCCGGAATGACCCTCGCGGTCGAGCCCAAGGTCGTCTTCCCGGGCCTCGGCGCGGTCGGGATCGAGGACACGTTCCTCGTCCTGCCCGACGGCCCGGCCGAGCGCCTGACCCTGCCCGCCCAGCAGGCGTTCGAGGTGTGACCCCCCCCGCCCCGATCCGGGACAATGGCACTGGAAACCGCTCCGGGGGCGGCATGCCGAGCCGTGCGGCTGGGACGCGAAGTGGACGATCGGGGGCGTCGAGTCCGCGCCGGTCGGGACGTTCGT
>VGRB01000267.1 GCA_016875475.1 Deltaproteobacteria bacterium | reverse complement strand
TTTTCGGACGGCGCGCAGCGCGCCAGATCCACGAAACAAGCCGGCCCTGGGGGCGCCCCCGCGCGGCAAAGCCGCGCAGGGGGAGCCGCCCAACGGCAAGGAGGCCCGACGATTTGGGGCGGGAGCGCGCACGGCCCGGCTACCGGGGCGCCAGCTCGCGGACCAGCCGATCCGCGCCGTAGACCTTGCCGAGCGCCTCCAGGATCGCGGCGGACGACACGGCCACGGCGCGGTTCACGGTCTCGTCGAACCAGAACGCGCCGCCGAGCGACTGGATGTTGCCGTCGAAGATCAGGCCGACCAGCCGCGCGTCGCGATCGATCACCGGGCTCCCGGAGTTCCCGCCGATGATGTCCGCGGTCGAGGCGAAGTTCATCCGGGTGTCGGGCGACAGCCGCTCGCGCGCCGCGATCCAGGAATCCGGCAGGCGGAACGGGTCCTTGCCGGTCGCGCGCTCGAACAGGCCGCGGAACCGCGTGATCGGGTCGACCCGGACGCCCTTGTCGAGGTACCCGGCCACCTTCCCGAACGCGAGCCGGAGCGTGAACGTTGCGTCGGGATACGTCCGGTCCTTGCGCGTGGCGAAGTGCGCCTGGGCGATCCGCTCGCCCCACTGCTTGACCGGCGCCTCGACCGTGTCCTCGAATCGCTTGCGGACCGCCCGGGCCTCGTCGTCGATGCGACGGGCGAGCGCGATCATGGAGTCGTCCGACGCGTCCGTGGCGGCCTTGCCGCCCTCCCACAGCGCCTTGCGCACGGCCGGGTCGGCGAGCTTCGTGCCCCGGACCAGGGCCGCGGCGAGATCCTCGGGCGAGTCGTTCCCGAGCACCTCGCGCACCGCGCCGTCGCCCGTCCCGAGCAGCTCCCGGAGCTTGGTCAGCGAGAACGACAGCCCGAGCGTCTCCAATTCGGGGTGGATCGGCGCGGTCGAGAACAGCCGCTGGGTGACGCTCGGCAGGTTGGAATCGCGGTACTCGCGCAGGCGCTTCTCGTTCGGCTTCGTGCGCTCCTCCGCGCCCCGCACGAGCGTCCGCGCGATCGCGAACAGCTCGGACGAGAACGCCTGCCCCGACTCGAGCAGCACGTGCCGGTCGTAGAAGTCGCGGTACCGGACCATCGCGGCGGCGACCTCGTCCCACGCGCGTCCGGTGCGCCCGGCAAGCCCCGGGTCGTTCGCCACGCGCGCCTTGAGCGCCTGCTCGGCCGCCACCTTGGCCGCGAACATCCCGCGGTCGCGGAGCGCCTCCGCCATGCCGGTGTAGGCCTTGTACGAGTTCTCGACCGAGAACAGGTCCTCCGTCGAGATCCGCTTGCGCTCGGAGTCGCCCCGGCCGAAGTGCGTCAGGAGCCCGCGCAGCTCCGCGAGCCGCACGAGGCGCCGCGGGAAGGCCACGTCGCGCCGGAACTCGAGCTGCGCGACGGTCAGCAGCCGGTCCGTGGACCCGGGGTGGCCCGACACGAAGACCAGCTCGTCCTCCTTCGCGCCGTCCGGGTCGAACCGGAAGAAGTCCTTGACGCGCAAGGGCTTGTCGTCCCGGTAGACGCGCAGCAGCGACACGTCCATGTCGTACCGCGGGAACATGAAGTTGTCCGGGTCGCCCCCGAAGAACGCGATCGCCATCTCGGGCGCGAACACCAGCCGGACGTCCTGGTGGCGCTCGTACCGGTACAGGTGGTACGCGCCCCCGTGGAACAGCGTGACCACGTCGCAGCGCCAGCGGCCCTTCTCCGCGCACTCCTGCTCGATGCGCGTCATCTCGGCCTTCTGCGCCGCGTTGAACTCCGCGTCGCCGAGGCCTTCCGTGGCCTTGCGCACGCGCGCGGTCACGTCGCGGGTCTCGACGAGCACGTTGACCTCGATCTCCGGACACCTGCGCTCGTCCGCGACCGTGGCGGCCAGGTAGCCGCTCGCGGTCAGGTCGCGCTCCGCGGTCGAGAGCTGCGAGATGCAGCCGGCCGCGCAGTGGTGGTTGGTCAGCACGAGCCCGTCCGGCGACACGAACGACCCGGAGCAGCCGCCCGCGAGCCGTACGGACGCGAGGCGCACGCGGTCGAGCCACGCGCGGTCCGGTCCGAAGCCGTGGCGGGCCTTCACGAGGTCGGACGGGAAGGCGTCGAGCAGCCACATGCCCTCGTCGGCGCGGGCGGTCGCGGCGGCGGCGAGCAGGAGGGCGGAGGCTGCGAGCGGGACGAGACGACGCAAGGCACACCCCAATCGACAAGGTTGCGAACGGATCCCACTTCGCGGGCGGGGAGTCAAGTCGGCTACAATCGGCCGATGGTGCGCGCAACGAGAGCCGGTCCCTTCGTCGTGATCCTGGCGCTCGCGCCGGCGTCCGCGCTCGCGTTCGCGTGCGGCGGTGAGGGCGGCGGGGATGGCGGCGGCCCGAACGCGCGCGTCCTGGAGCTGACGGACGGGGACACGTACCGGGTGGAGTTCCTCGCCACCGGCGAGGTCGCGCCGGTCCGCCTGCTCGGCGTGGACACCCCCGACTTCGGCTCCCAGCGGAGCATGGAGAAGTGCAACGACCCCGACGGCGGCGACCAGGGCGCCGAGTACTGCACGCGATGGCGCGCCGCCTGGAACGAGCGCTACGGCACGAAGACGCTCGACGTGGCGAAGGTCCGGGCCTGCCACGACAAGGGGCTCCAGGTCCTGTCGCGGACGCTGCTCGGCAGCGAGGTCACGCTGACCGAGGACCCGACCGTCGGGGCGGACCCGTTCGGGCGGATGCTCCGCTACGTGGCGGACGGCGCGGGCCAGGACGTCTCGGAGATGCTGGTCAGGACGGGGCGGGCCATCGTGCTCGGGCCGTGCGGGCGGTGCCGCGACCTCGAACTGATCCAGGCCGCGCGGATGATGGCGCACGAGGGATGCCTTTGGACGGATTGAGATTTTCGGCTGCCGCCGCCGTCGCCGCGATCGCCATGGCGTCTTCCGCCTGCGAGCGCGACCCCCTCGACGCGCCGTGCGCGACCGGGCTGGTCGTGACCGAATTGTCGGGTGCGAAGGGCGCCGTGTTCGTGGAGGTCTTCGTGCCGGGGGGGCTCGCGCAGGAGATCGACGGGCTCATTGCGAGGACGACGAACCTGGTCGGCCAGCGGCCCAAGGAGGCGGTGATCCGGGTCGCGGAGCCGCTCGCGCCGGACGCGTTCGCCGTGCTGCCCGCGACGCTTCCGGACGACTTCCTGCCGGACGACGGGGTCCTGGAGCTGGTGTCGTGCGGGGAGGTCCTGGACAGGGTGGTCTGGCACGGCCTGCCCGAAACGGGCTCGCTCGCGCTCCACGGCGGCGTCGTGCCGTCGGCCGCCGCGAACGACGACGAGGCCGCGTGGTGCGCGTCCGGTGCGCCGACCCCGGCGAAGGAGAACCCGCCATGTCCGTGAAGGCGCGCCGCATCCTCGCCCTGGCCGCGGCCTTCGGGGTCGCGCTGCCGGCGTGCGGCCCGTCCGCCCGCGAGCGCCGCCAGGATCGCATCGTGGCGGCGGAGTCCGCCGAGACCCTCGCATCGAGGCCGGGCCTCCTGGTCGGCGAGTTCTCGCTGGCTGCCGACGGGGTCGTGGACGGCGACACGATCAAGGTGGTGGGCCTGAAGGAGAGCATCCGGCTGGTCAACGTCGACACCGAGGAGACCTTCAAGTCCGCGACCGACCGCGCGCTCTTCGCCGCCGGGTGGGAGTCCTACCTGGAGTCGAAGAAGGGCGACTCGCGTCACCCGGTCAAGATGGCGACCCCGCTCGGCGAGGAAGCGAAGACGTTCGCGAAGGAGTTCTTCGGCAAGGGCGCGCTCGTGCGCCTCGAGCGCGACCACCCGCGCGACCTGCGCGACCGCTACCAGCGGCACCTGGGGTACGCCTTCGTGCTGAAGGACGGGCGCTGGGTCAACTACAACGTCGAGTGCGTGCGCGCCGGCATGAGCCCGTACTTCTCCAAGTACGGGTATTCGCGGCGCTTCCACGCCGAGTTCGTCGCGGCGCAGCAGGAGGCGCGCGAGGCCCGGCGCGGCATCTGGGACCCGGCCGGGAAGCACTACCCGGACTACGCGGACCGCCTGCTGTGGTGGAACGCGCGCGGCGACTTCGTGCGCGCGTTCGAGAAGGAGGCGGGCGATCGCGAGGACTGGATCGACCTCGCGCACTGGGACTCGCTGAGGCTGCTACGGAAGAACCTCGGGAAGCGCGTGCACGTGCTGGGCGTGGTCGGCACCATCGAGGGAGAGAAGGACCCGCCGATCCGCGTGCACCTCGCGCGCCGGCGCGGGTCGGACCTGCCGGTGACCTTTTTCGACGAGCGGGTCTTCGTGGCGAGCGGGATCGCGCGCTTCAAGGGCGAGTACGTGGCCGTGGCCGGCCGCGTGAACGAGTACGAGGCGGACGACCGCAGGCGGCCGCGGCTGGAGGTGGTCGTGGACCGCGTCGAGGACGTCTCGGGGCCGGTCGCGGCGCTGAAGTGGTCGGGCGCGGAGGCGACTTCGCCCGGCGAGGTCGAGGGCGCGGACGGCACCACGCCGGTGGACGAGGGGAGGTAGGGAATGGGAAGACGGCTCGGGCTCGCCGCGGCGCTGGCGGCGATCCTCGCCTCGGCCTGCGCGGCCGAGGACCCGCCGTGCGCGTCGCTGGAGCCCGGGGACGTGGTCGTCTCCGAGGTGATGGCGAAGCTCGCCGGCTCGGATGCGGGCAAGGAGTGGATCGAGCTGTTCAACGCCACGGGGCGGCCGTTGTCGCTCGACGGGCTCACGGTGTGGACCAGCTCGACGGCCGGGACCGGCGTGGAGAGGCACGCGTTGAACGGCGCCGCGTTCGGCGACCGCGCGTACCTCGTCCTCGGGGGGGTGCTGGCCGAGGCGAAGCCGGCCTGGATCGACTACGCATACGGCGCTGACCTGGGCCTGAACGACAAGGACGGCAAGGTGTGGCTCACGTGCGGCGGCACCGTGATCGACGAGGCGGCGTGGGGCGACGTGCTCGAGGAGGGCGTCTCGCTCCAGCTTTCGAGCGACGCGCTGTCCGCGACCGCGAACGACGACCCGGGGAAGTGGTGCCTCTCGACCGCGGCGTTCGCGGCCGGGGCCGCGCATGGGACGAACAAGGCGACGCCGGGCGCCTCCAACGCCAAGTGCGACGCGCCGTGCTCGAAGCCCCCCGCGGCGGGCGACCTGACGATCACGGAGATCATGGCCGATCCGGACGCGGTCGGGGACAGCGCGGGCGAGTGGATCGAGGTGCTGGTCAACCGGCCCGTCGAGCTCGCGGGCGTGGACCTCGCGACCATCAACGACGAGGGCAAGGCCACGCCGCGGGGCACCGTGCCGGGCCCGGGCTGCCGGACCGCCGCGGCCGGCACGTACGTCGTGCTCGCGAAGGTCGGGGATGCCGCGACGAACGGCGGCTTGCCGGATGCGGCGATCGAGGTCGCGAAGCTGTCGCTGACGAACTCGGGCGCGACGCTGACGCTCGCGTACCAGGGGACCGAGATCGACCGGGTCGAGTACGGCATGGCCGACAGCGGCGTGTCCCGGAGCCGCGACGCCGGCGGGCAGTGGTGCAAGGCGACCGCGCCGTACGGGTTCGGGGACCTGGGCACGCCCGGCGAGGCCAACCCGGCGTGCGTCCGGTAGGGGAGGGGCTTGCCGTGAAGCGTCTGCTGCTCGTCGCGGTCCTGGTGTGCGCGGCCGCAGGCCCCGCCCGCGCCGCGGACTACGGGCTGTTCGTGGACGTCGAGACCGAGGAGGACCTGCTCGACCTGCTGCGCGCCGAGGAGATCGACGACGAGGCATTCGAGACGCTCGCCGAGCTGCTCGAGGACGGCGTGGACCTCGCGACGGCCGATCGCGACACGCTGTACGCGCTGCCGAACCTGGCCTGGGCGGACGTGGACGCGATCGTCAAGTACCGTGTCGATGCGGGAGGGATCGCGGAGCCGGCGGCGCTCGTCGAGGCGGGTGCGTTGAGTCGCGAGAAGCTCGACGCGATCCTGCCGTTCCTGCTCCAGCCCGGGACGGGGAAGGGCCGTGCGGTCGGGTTCCACGGGCGGCTCCGCTACCGGACCATGTACCTCGTCGGCGAGGAGCGCGTCCCGGGCATGGTGTTCGGCGCGAACGCAGGCGCGTTCGACGGGCTGCGCGCGGGGGTGGCGGGCGTGCTGACCCGCAACCGCGTGTCCGACGTGCGCTACGATCCGCGCCGCGACGCGCTGTCCGCGAACGCGTCGGAACCGCAGTTCCACGTGCCGAAGTTCTGGGTCGAGTGGAAGGACGATCGCTGGCACGCGGTCGTCGGGACGTACCGGATCGGGTTCGGCCAGCGGCTGACGTTCGACAACACCAGTCGCACCAACCCGAACGGGATCCAGGCGGACGAGACCATCTACCACAGCCAGGACCTCGCGAGCGCGTGCCGCGAGTCCGCCGGCGAGCTGGGGGAGGGCAACTCGCCGTGCGCCGGCGCGGCCGGGGCCGAGTACCAGTCCCCGGACTACAAGTGGACCGAGCGGCTGCGTGGCGTCGCGCTCGGGGTCCGCCGCCTGTCGCTCGGGATCGGCTGGCTCCAGGCGCACGCGTGGGGGTCGTACGAGACGAAGGGCATCTACCAGTACGAGCTGTACGACCGCGGCCGGTGCGCGGACCCGCACGGCGACGGCGAGGAGTGCAGCGCGCCGCGCGTGTACAAGCGGCTGGACGACCCGTCCGTGGCCGCGCCGGCCCTCTCGTACCAGGCCCTCCCGGCCATGTACAACGAGTGGCTCGCGGGCGGGAACGTCACGTACTTCTTCGATTCCCGGACGCGCGTTGGGGTGACCGGCTACGGCGCGGGTGCGGAGTGGCTGGCGCGCGGCATCGACCTCGACTTCCAGGAATGGGCGCGCACGCCGTACGGGGGGCCGTTCGGGGCGGTCGGCGCGGACGCGAGCTGGGGGCACGACTGGGCGGACCTGGGCGTAGAGCTGGCCCGCAGCTTCGACTCGCAGCCGGACGGCGGCGGGTTCGCCGGGCTGCTGCGGGCCACGGGATCGTGGAAGGCGCACGAGGTCGAGACGTCGGTCCGCTACTACGACAAGGCGTACGCGAACCCGTACGCGCGGCCGATCTCCGAGGCGGACGAGTACGAGGGGCTGCGCGCCCGCGACGAGGCCGGGCTGCGCGTGCTGTACACCGGGCGGCTCGGGGCATTCGACCTGCGCGGGCTCGCGGACGCGTGGCTGGCGCCGTCCGAGCGCGTGCCCATGCTCCGGCTGCGTGCGCGCGGCGACTGGGACGCCGCGAGGTGGTTCCGGCCCGGCCTGTGGGTCGAGTTCCAGGACCGCGACCTGACGGCCACGGGCCGGGGGGCGTGCTACGAGGTCGCGGACGAGGTCGCGGGCGAGCCGGTCCCGTGCACGGGCGAGCGCGTCCTGCTCGGCGGCCAGCTCCAGTTCCGGCCGGTCCGGCCGCTCGTGCTGACCGCCAAGTACCAGCACAAGCTGGTGGACGACTCCGCCAGGAAGTTCAAGGACGCCGGGACGTTCCGCCAGGACTCCACGGCCTGGCTGGTCGCGACGTGGCGCCCGATCCCGGACCTGCGCTTCCGCGCCCAGGTGCGCTACCTGAACGAGGACCTGGACGCGACCGACTACCTCGAGGAGTCCGTGTGGGCGTACCTCGAGGGCGGCTGGTCGTGGGAGCGGATCCTGCGGCTGAAGCTCCGCTACGAGGTCTACGCGTTCCTGGACGACCGCGCGTCCACCCAGGACCGTTCCCCCAACCCCGCGCACATGATCCGGCTAGAGGCGGACTGGCGGTTCTGACGGTGGGGGCCCCCGCGCTGTCGGCGGGGGGCGGGCTGGCTGTCGGCGGGGGGCTGGCTGTCGGCGGGGGGCTGGCTGTCGGCGGCCTCCGAGGCCAATTTG
>VGRB01000266.1 GCA_016875475.1 Deltaproteobacteria bacterium | reverse complement strand
CCCCTGGTTACCCTGGGAGAACATCTTGCAATCGAGCGAGGGCCTGTACAGCCCCTTCGCGGCGTAGCCGGCCCCCTCGAAGGCCCCCACCGCGCCCCCGAAGCGGGTCGCGTCCGCCGGAGTCGGCACGGGCACCCCCTGGGTGACCCGCCCGATCCACTTGAGCGGACGGCCGGGTAGGAGCGCCGTGACGTTGGGCTCCCACGGCTCGACCCCCCTCGGGTAGAAATCCGAGTAGGCCACGGACGAGGTGAAATACTCGTCTCCGAGCCCACCGAAGCCGTGACCGAACTCGTGAACGAACACGTACTCATCGTACTCGTTGTCCGATGGGAACACCGCGTACAAGCCAAAGATTCCCCCGCCTCCGTAGCGGGAGGTGTTTACCAACATGAATATCGTGTCGTAGGGCGCAAGGGCCGCCACGTCGCGGAAGTCCCTGGAGCGGCCGGAGGTCAGGTAGCGGGCCGAGTCGAACGTGTTGAAAGTGCTTGACAAACCGGTGTCGCGGAACACGCCCCGGCGGGGCTCGTCCGGTCCCGACTCCCGGGAGGGAGCGCGGATGGCGCGGAGGGAGAACCGGTCGCGCAGCTCGCGAAAGGGCTCCGTCTCCAGGAAGACCCGCGCGAAGCGGCGGGCGTCGCGCGCGAACTTCTCCGCCTCGGCGTCCGTGTACCCGTCCCCCAGGATCAGGACATCGACGGTCGTTTCCGGCGGGCCCGCGACCGCCAGGTCGATCACCTGGAGGCCGGCGAACCGCCGCTCGCGGTCCACGAGGTGCGACGCGGGATCGACGCGCAGCTTCCACGCGTCGTGCCAGGTGCCGTCCGCGGCCCGCGTCGCGACCACCACGTCCACGGGGGCCTTCGGGTACGGGAAGCGGACCGCCTCCTCGAGCGCGCGCACGGCGCCCGAGATCGCCTCGTCCGTGGTCTGCCACTCGGCGAACAGGCTCGAGTAGCCCTGGCGGAACAGCAGCCGGCCGGACGCCGGGTCGAGGACGCTGACGCGGTGCTTCCCGTGGTCCGGAAGCCCGACGAGGCGGCCGTACGGCCCCCCCCAGAACGGCTCCTCCCTCACCGCGTCGAGCGCGTACTCGTCGCGCGTGGCGGTCCCGGTGTGGACGAGGTCGATGCGCATCCCCTTCGGCAGGAAGTGGTCGTCGAAGGCGGGGAGCGGCTCGGAGGCGCCGCCGGCGCGCGTCGGGACCGCCCACAGGAGGGCGAGCGGAATCACCCCCGCGAGCCACCCTCCCGGGCGACCCACAAACCGGACTGCCTTCATCCTGTTGGTCCCGCCCTTCAATCCACCACTTTCGGCTCCTCCTTGCGGAAGAACCTGTCGAACCACACGTTGAGTCCCACCGAGAGGACGTCGATCCCGCTCTCGTACCTGCCCGCGCCGACCACCGTGCCGGGGGGGGTACCCGGGGTCGCGCACTTCGCATCCGTGTAGGGAGGCTGGCAGGGGGACATGGGCATCTGCACGACGATCGACGAGTCGGTCACGTCGCGCGAGAGCTGGAAGATGTGCGAGTACGCGAAGGACAGGTCGAAGGCGTACCACGACAGCGTGAAGCCCGTCCCCACGCCGAAGCGGTGGAACGAGAGGAAGTCCAGGTTCGTCGTCTCCTCGGGGACCGCGGGGCTCTCGTAGAACCCGCCCAGGCGCACCGCCAGGCCCGGCTTCAGGTCGGTCGCCTTCAGCACGTTGTAGTCGCCGCCGACGCGGACGCTGACCGTGTCCTTCCAGTCCTTCGGCACGCTCACCGGCGCCATCGGCTGCTTGTAGTCGGGGCCGACGTCCTGGCCGATCCCCATCTCGCCGCCGAACCGGATGTCGAACGCGTCCACCACGGACCAGGCTTCAAAGACCACGTCCGCCTCGATGTCGAACAGCTCGCGGCCGCCGTGCTCGAACGCGTAGCGCACGCCCAGGCGTCCCATGATCGGGAGGTCCTGGGTCATGTAGACGTTGCCCGAGGTGATGTAGACCCGCCCCGCCTCGGCCTGCCGCGCCAGGAACGAGCCGGGGTACTCCGGGGTGACCGTGCCGCCCTGCTCGAAGTGGATCGGGAACGGCCTGACCGTGAGCCCGATGTGCAGGCCCTTCACCGGCGGGCGGTAGAGGGCGCCGAACAGCATGCCGACCGAGAACGCCTGGTCGAACTTCAGGTGCACGATGGTGTCGTAGCCGGCGCTCGGGCCCGACCCCGCGGCGAACCAGGAGTTGACCCCCTGGGAGATGTTCGTCTTCATGTTGTGGGCGAGCTGGAGCGAGACGCCGAGGTCGAGGCTCCGGTGCGCCCGCCACCCCATCGACAGGTTGTAGAAGACCATCGCGAGGTCCATGTCGATGAGCGCGTACTTCTGCGGACCGTTCTTCGGGTACTTCGAGGCGCCGTAGGCGCTGGGGCCGTAGAGGCCGAGCGCGAACGTCACGTCCTTCAGGCCGAAGTCGGAGGCGATCGCCGCGATCGGCGCGCCGATCTTCGCGTCGCCGGTGAAGAACCCGCCGGAGTTCGACACGGGCCCGAACGCGGTGCCGCCCTCGTCCGGCGAGCGCGTGAACGTGACCGACTGGCGCGGGAAGTTGGTGTTGAACAGGAGCCGCGTCCCCTTCTGCCCCGCGAGTCCGGCAGGGTTGAAGTAGATCGCGGTGAGGTCGTCGGCCTTCGCCGCGAAGGCCCCGCCGCGCCCGACCGCGACCACGCCGTTGTCCGGGAACTCGAATCCCCCCGCGACCGCCGGCGGGGAGGGAAGGACGAGTGTCGCCGCGACCGCGACGATGGCTGAACCGCGGGCCATCCATTTCTCGGACATCTCGACTCCTTGGACAGGGGGGGCTGCCCGGCGGCAATGCTAGACGGCGACCGCGACCGTTGTCAACAAGCGTTTTCGGATGTCCCAACGGGGGCACGGGAATCATGGGGGGGGAACGGGAGGAACGACCCGGGATCGGTCCGGGACTACCCGGCCTCGACGGTCCGGCGGTATTCCAGGAGAGGAACCGTCTCGATTCGGAGCGGCATGGACGGCAGGCGGTCCGCGTCCTCCTGCCCGGCAAGCGGGAAGCGCGCGCGGAAGGTCTCGACGAGGCGCATCTCCTCCACGTCCAGCACGACCGTGTCCAGCGTGACGGGGACCGGCGCGAGGCCCGCGCCCCGATCCACGCGCAGCAGCGGCACCACGCCCGGGAGGTTGAAGCCGAGGTGGCCATGGGGGGTCATGTTGTGGAGCGCGACCGATTCGTCCCCCGAGAGGAACGGGAACGACATCCCGGGTGCCGCGGCCTGGTGGAAGGCCGGGTCCATCACGGGCGGGTCGTAGTCCTGGAGCATCGCGACGGCCGCCGCGTCCTTCTCCGGGTCGAGCTGCGCCGCCTGCTCCCGCATCTGCTTGCGGACCGCGTCGACCTCGTGCGGCATCACGCCGACGTACGCGACGCGCGGGTACCAGCCCCGGCCGTAGAACCCGAGGCCGGCGGGGAGCGGCAGGGTGTCCGGGGCGCCGAGGTCGCGCACGAACGTCTCGGGGGCGAGCGGTGCGGCCGGGTCCTCGACGAGCGGCAGCTCGAGGCCGTCGAGCGCCTCGCGCGAGTTCTGGACGCAGTAGCCCTTGCCGAACGGGTTGACCGGGCACGGGATCTCGAGGACCTCGCCGTCCGGCGACGCGAACCGGCCGATCCCGCCGTACGCGTTCTGCCACGTCAGCTCCACGCGCGCGACCTTGCCAGGGTCGGTGAACAGCGGCGGCGTGAAGACCGTCTCGCGCTTCGTCTCCTTCGCAGGCTTGCGCCAGACCGCCTTGCGCGGGCCGATCACCCGCAGCTTGCGCCGGTGCTGCCCGACCGCGACCTCGACGTCGAATTGCGGCACCGGCTTGCCGCCGGGCGCGTACGCGGTCCCCTGGACCACGAAGTCGGTGCGCTTCTTGATCGGCGCGACGTCGGATTCGAACCGCACCGGCGACTTCGACGGGTCGTCACCCTCGACGAGCCGGTCCACGAACAGCACGGGCTCGGGGTCGTCCACGAGGCGCAGGGCGCGGTCCTCGCCGATGACCCAGGTCGCCTTCGCGACGATCACGCCGACAAGGCGGCCGTCGAAGTCGGTGAACGGCAGGCGCTCGGTCTGGAAAAGTTCGCTCACTCTCGTCCGTACCCGTACCCGTACCCGAGCCCAAGCCCGCACCCGTGCCCGTGCCCGCTACGGCGCCTCAGTTGATCTTGACCTGGCTGCCCTGGACCGTCATCACAGAGGAGCTCTTGATGTCCATGGTCGCGTCGCCCTGGATCTTGAAGGGGGCCTTGGACTTCATCGTGGTCGTGTTGGTGGAGGCCGTCTCGAGCGTCTTGCACTCGATCCGGATCTTGCCCTGCGGCGCGGACAGCAGGATGTCGCCCTTCGCGCTGACCACGGAGATCTTCTTGTTGGTCGAGTCGATGAGGACGTAGTTCTCCTGCTTGCGGTCGTAGATCTCGATCTTCTCCTCGCCGGAGGTATGGTCGAGCACGATGAAGTGGCCGTCGCGCGACTTGCGGTCGGTGGCCGCCTGGCCGGTCGCGACCTTGGTCTGCAGGACGATCTTCTCCTTGCCGTCCTGGTTGTCGATGAACTGGATCACGTGTCCCGAGCGGCTGAAGAGCGTGCGGAACCAGTTCTTGCCGCCCTGGCTCTTGTTGTCGTGGATCGCCTTGTCGATCGGGCTCCAGAGCGCCCCGATGACGAACGGGCGGCGGAGGTCGCCGTGCTCGAACACGACGAGCACCTCGTCGTCGACCTCGGGGAGCCAGAACGCGCCGCGGTCGGGGCCCGCCATCATCGTGGCGATCCGCGCCCACGCCGACGGGAAGTCCGTCTTCTTGGTGTCGGGCTTGTCGCTGTACTTCCCGGTGGTCTCCTGGACCCAGGGGAACTTCACCTTCACCCGGTAGAGCCCCTCCGGGTCCTTGTTGTCGATCACGACCGCCGTGACGACGCCGTAGATGCGGTTGATCGCGACCCCGCTCAAGGTCTGGATGTCCATTGCCGCCTCCCGAGGGCACAGTCGAGACGATGATACAACAAACCTGCGCGGGGGCAACACGTGAGCGCGCGAACCGGTCAGAACTCGTAGCCGAGCCCGAGAAGCAGCCGGAAGTCCCAGGAGTTCTGGTAGGTGACGCGGTACGTCTTGCCGACCACCGACACGCGATCGTAGTAGTCCTTCGGCTGGGTCAGGTTGTGGGACGCACGCAGGTCGATCGGCAGCCGGATTCCGAGCGGCAGTTCGATCACGACGCCGAACCCCATCGTCAGCATCGTGCTGACCTTGTCGTTCGCCGACAGGCCGTACCTGTCCAGGATGATTACGTTCCCCGGCTCATCGACCGACGAGGACGTGGACAGCGGAATCACGAACTCCGGCCCGATCACGAGCGCGAGGCGCGCCATGGGTACCGGCAGCACGCCCTTCACCAGCAGCGGGATCCGCAGGTTCAGCGCCTCCAGCGTGTTCGTGAAGGGGAAGGAGTTGATCGTGATGTCCTCCCAGACCTTGTCCAGCTCGAACAGGAAGTCCATCTCGAGGCCGATGAACTTGATGAAGCGCGCGTCCAGGTAGAGGCCGCCCCCCGCGCCGTACCCGCCGCGCACCTTCGCGAACCCGACGTCCGCTCCGGGCCCCGACGAGGGCTTGGTCCACACGTTGCCGCCCGCCGTGCCCTTGGCGCCGACCGTCAGGTCCACGTACTTCCCGAGCCAGCCCTCGCGGGCCGCACCGGGCGAAGCGACCGCGAGCGCAAAGGCCGCCGCGACGACGGCAGTAACAACGCGTCCCATCGGGCCCTCCCCGTCACGCCGCGCCGAGGGTACCATAGACCGCCGGACCGCGCCCCGGCTTGCCACGGGGCCGCGGAAAGGGTAATGAATCGCACCGCTCCCGGGGTCGGATGGGGTGGCGCGAGACGGTTCGAAGGCGGGGGGGTTCGGGTTGCCGGCGGCGGTGTCGGCGGCCTGTCTCCTCGCGCTCGCGCACGCCGGGTGTCCCCGCTTCACGCTGCCGAAGGACATCGTGCCGCTCGAGGCGGCCATCGACTGCCCGGCCCTGCCCGCCGGGGAGATGCGCGCGCTGCGCCCCGTCCGGACCACGCCCTACAAGGAGCTGGCGTGCCTGCTCGCCGCCGTTCGCGCCGAGCCCTCCCCCGACGCGGCGCTCGCCGCGGTCGCCACCCGCGCGGCCTTCTTCCTGGCCGACCAGGGGTCCGGGCACCGGGCGCAGCGGCTCGCCTCCGAGGGCGTCCGCTGGGCGGAGCACGCGATCGCGGGGGGGCTCGATCGCGACGGTGCGGTCCACTACTACCTCGCGATGAACCTCGGCGTCGCCGTCATGGACGCGGTCGTGCTGGCGGTCCGCAACCTGCCGCGCCTCGAGTCCGAGCTGAAGCGCGCCATCGATCTCGCCCCGGGCGAGGACCAGGGCGGCCCGGTCCGCGTGCTGGGCATGCTCTACCTGAAGGCCCCGTCGTGGCCGCAGGGGATCGGCGACCAGGACCGCGCGCTCGAGCTGCTGAGCGACGCCGCGACCACCTGGCCCGACCACCCCGCGAACCACGTCTTCTACGCGCAGGCGCTCTGGGAGGTCAGCGGAGAGGACGCCCGCGAGGACATCCGGATGCAGCTCCGGAGGGCCCTGGACGGGATCAAGTCGCGCGACTGGGGCTACGCGGCCGAGCGCTGGCGGGCCGACGTCGAATCCCTGGCCACCTCGGCCGGCGTGCCAATCCTCTAGATCCGTCCCCGTACCCGAGCCCAAGCCCGAGCCCGTCCGTCCCGTGCCCGAGCCCGTGACCCGTGCGCTCGTCCCCCGTCGCACGGTGCTAGAATTCCGCCCGGACTCCCGCGTCAAAGGGGGCGGGTCTCTTGAAGGAGAGGGTCATGCGCAAGTCGTTCCTGGCGGTCGCCGCGGCCCTGGTCACGGGCGTGTCCCTCGCCTCGCCCGCGGCAAGCGCCGGTCCGCGCGACGTCGCGATCAGCGTCACCCGCATCGGGGGCGACACCGGCTCGGCCCAGCCCTTCGTCGACCGGTTCCTGCGGTACGTCGAGGGCGCGATCGGCTGGCCCGCGGGCTCGGCCAAGGGGTCGTTCCTGACCACGCGCAAGGCGGTGACCGCGTTCGTGGCCGCGAACAAGCCCGGGATCGGGATGATGGATCCGCCGCTCTTCTTCGAGATGCGGAAGGAGTGGGACCTGAAGCCCCTGATGCAGGTCGAGAGCAAGGATCTCGTCTCGCCGCGGCTGCACGTCGTGGTGAAGGACCCGGGGATCAGGTCGCTCGCCGACCTGAAGGGCAGGCGCGTCCACACCACCCTCGGCGACTACCCGAGGTACCTGTCGAAGGTCGTGCTCGGCGGGCAGGTCGACGCGGGGACGGACTGGCAGCTGAAGCACGTCGGCCAGGCGTTGAAGGGCATCCGGAACGTGCTCCGCGGCGACGCCGACGCGACCCTGCTGGACGACGAGCAGCTCGCGAGCGCGAGGCAGATCGAGGGCGGCGGCGACCTCCGCACGATCTTCACGTCGTCCGCGCTGCCCGCGATCCCGGTGGTCGAGTTCGGCTCGTCGCTGCCGCCGGCGGACCGCGACGCCTTCGTCAAGGCCATGCTCGCCATGTGCGGCTCCGCCGCGGGCGCCGCGATCTGCAAGGAGATGCACATCGGGCGCTTCGTGCCGCTGGACAAACCGGCCCTCGACGCGGCCCTGACCCGCTACGGCCAGTAGTACCCGTCCCCGTCCCCGAGCCCGAGCCCAGGCCCGAACCCTCCCCGTGCCCGTGCCCGATATCCCCGATGGTTTACTGCCGCACCCGAAGGTGCTATCAATCCGCCGCGTCCGAAGCGGGGATTCCCGTTCATGGAAGGCAACCGCCACCCCATCCTCGACCG
>VGRB01000265.1 GCA_016875475.1 Deltaproteobacteria bacterium | reverse complement strand
TACCTCCTCGGGGCCCGCGGGGAGGGGTTCGACTACAACGACGGGTTCGCGTATTCGGACATGAACCTCGACTGCGCCGTGGTCTCCCAGGATTCCTGGCTCGTCCGCGTCGACAGGTAGGGCTACAATCCCCCGTGGTCGGACCACTGGAGCCTCGCATGCCCCGTACCCACATCGCAACGCTCCTGGCCGGGTTGGTCATCGCGTGCGGAGGCGGCGGCTCCGCCGGCCCTTCGATCAGCCTGCTGGACGTGACCGCCCCCCCCACGGACCCCGGCATTTCCGAGCCGGGGGGCGATGGGCCGGCCGGTCCGGACGCGGTCGCGGACGCGGTCGCGGACACGCCGCTCGACCCGGCCCCCGATCCGGCCGCGGACGAAACCGCGGGCCCGGACCCGGTCGGCGACGACCCCTCCGGCGACGCTGCCGATGCCCCGGAGCCCGCCGACACGCCGGCGGACCAGCCCGGACCCGGCGAGGCCGAGACCCCGCCCGACGACTCGGTGTTCGTGGACGCGCTGGCGGGCAGCGACGAGGCGGCCGGCACGCCGGACGCGCCGGTCGCGACGATCCGGCGGGCGCTGGAGCTGTGCGCGGCCTCCGGCGGCGCGCTCCGGCACGTGCGGGTCGCGGGCGGTCAGTACGCGGGGCCGGTCCGGATCGGGGACGGCCAGGACGTCCAGGGGGGGTACAAGGGCGCGGCTGACGGCTGGACGGCTCACGACCCGGCCGCGTGGTCGACGCGGATCACGGGTGCCTCGCCCGCCGTGGTGATCGAGGGCGTCGCCGCATCGGCCGCGCTGACCGACGTGGTCGTCGAGGCCGCGGCCGGCGCGGGGGACGGCGGCGCCTCCGTTGCGGTGTTCGTGAAGGACTCGACCGGGGCGGTCGCGGTGGAGCGGTGTACGCTGATCGCGGCGAAGGGCGCCGCGGGCGCGCCGGGCGGGCCCGGGACGGACGCCGGCGAGGCGGGCCACGGCGCCCCGGGCGACGCGGGCCAGGACGGGTGCGCGAAGACCGGCATTACCTGCGGCACGCCTTGCCCGGCCCCCGTGCCCGGCAAGGGCGGCGCGGGCGCGTGCGGCACGGACGGCGGAAAGGGGGGCGACGCGGGCTTCGGCGACGACCCGGGGGCCGGCGGCGACGGCAAGGGCGGCCAGCCGGACGGGGGCGGAGGCGCCGGGGGCAACGGCGGCGCTGGCGAGGACCAGGACGGCGTCAAGGGCGGCAGCGGCGCGGGCGGCAGCGACGGCGAGCCCGGCAAGGGCGGGAGCGGGATCGGCGGGGTCGGCGCGGCCGGGTTCGCGGGCCCTCGCGGATCGGACGGCCTGACCGGCGTCCCGGGCGGCGGGGGCGGCGGCGGAGGAGGCGGCGGCGGTGCGGACGACTTCCCGACGTGCGCGTCCTACGGCGGCGCGGGCGGCGGCGGAGGCGGGGGAGGGTGCCCGGGCGGCGGCGGCATCGGCGGGCAGGCCGGGGGCGCGTCGATCGGCGTGCTGCTCCACGCCGCGACCGCCGCGATCCGCGAGTGCGTGGTGGTGACGCGGGACGGCGGCCCGGGCGGGCAGGGCGGTCCCGGCGGCAAGGGCGTCAAGGGCGGCCCGGGCGGCGGCGGCGGCAAGGGGACGGGCGGCTTCGGCCGGTCCGACAGCGGGTCGGGCGGCGCGGGCGGCGAGGGCGGTCGCGGCGGCAGCGGCGGCCCGGGCGGCGGGGGCTCAGGGGGGCATTCCGCGGGCGTCCTGTGCGGCGCGGGCAGCCACGCGTCGGTCGAAGGCACGACCTTCAGCCTCGGCGCGGGCGGCGCGGGCGGCGCGGGCGGCGCGGGCGGCTCGCCCGGCGGGGCCGCGGCGGGCGGGATCGGCGCGACGGGATCGGTCGCGGAGGTGCTGGGGTGCTCGCCGTGAGGGTGTGGATTGACGTTGCCCTCCCGCAGAATCCCTTTCGGGAGACCTTGTTCCGTTCCCCCGCCGGGTTCCTCCCGTGCATGTAGAAGACGCCGCCCGCGCACGGGCGTCGCTTCTCCCGCAGGCGTGGGGCAGGGCGGCGTCTTCGGCCAGGAACCCGGCGGGTGGGGCTGCCCCGGGGTCGGGTACGGGTAGAGCGTGGGCAATCGCTACCTGGTCGTGTCCGATCTCCACCTCGCGGACGTCGAGGACCATGCGGACGGCTGGAAGGCCCACAAGTCCTCCCGCCACGTTTTCGACGGCGATTTCGCGGCCCTTATCCGGGACTTCGCGGCGCGCGAGGCGCCGGGGGGGCCGCTCACGCTCGTCCTGAACGGCGACGTGTTCGATTTCGACCTCGTGACCGCGGCGCCGGACCCGGCGCCCTGGCCGGTCAGCAGGTCGGAGCGCCGGCGCGGCCTCGACGCGACCGAGCCGAAGTCCGCCTGGAAGCTCCGGCGAATCCTCGCGGACCACCCGGTGTTCGTGTCCGCGCTCGCGGACTTCGCGGCCGGCGGGCACGGCATCGTCTGCGTGATCGGGAACCACGACCGGGAGTTGCACTTCCTGGACGTGCGGCGGGTGCTCGGGGACGCCGTCCGCGCCGCTGCTGCCGCGACCGGCCGGACCCTGCCGGACGGCGACCCGGTCCGGTACGAGCCGTGGTTCTTCCACGTGCCCGGCGAGGTCTATGTCGAGCACGGCCAGCAGCACGACTACTACAGCTCGTTCCAGCACGTGCTCTCGCCGGTGGTGGACGCCTCCGGCCGCGCGGTCCTCGCGCTCCCCATGGGGAACCTCTCGAACCGCTACCTGATGAGCCGGATGGGGTTCTTCAACCCCCACGCGGCGGACTTCATCCTGAACGGGTTCCGCTACCTCGCGCACTGGCTCCGGCACTACGCGTTCTCGCGACGGAGCCTGGTCCTGCCGTGGTTCCTCGGCAGCCTGTCCGTCATGGCGCGCCTGCTCGCGACGAGGTCGCGGATCCTGCTCCAGCCGAGGGACCTGGCCGCGCGCACGGCCGAGGTCGCCGCGCGCAACGGCGTGACCCCCGGGACGATGGCGGCGCTGGCGAGACTACAGAAGACCCCGATAACGCAACGGTTTTTCCGTATCGTCCGCGAGTTCTGGATCGACCGGCTGCTGATGGCCTTCCTGATGGCGGGCGGCACCGTGGCGCTCGCGCTGGTCCCGATCCCGCTCTGGATCAAGCTGATGGTGCCCCTGGCGTGCTTCCCGCTGCTGTACTTCGTCTACGAGTGGCTGGTCCGCGAGGAGGGCGTCCACGCGATCGGCAAGGAGATCCCGGCGGTCGCCCGCGCGATCGGGGACCTGCTGCCGGTGCGCGTCGTGACGCTCGGCCACTCCCACGTGCCGCGGCTGGTCCCGCTGCGCGGCGGCCTCGTGTTCGTCGACACCGGGACGTGGGCGCCGAACATGAGCCTGGACGACCGCCGCCGCAAGCCCGGGTACCGCAACTTCCTGGCCGTCGCGTTCGACGGCGCTCGCGTCGACGTCCGCTTCGAATGCTGGGACCCCGTGCGCCCCACGGTCCGGCGCGCCGACCGCCCCGGCGACCTCGATCAGTGCCACGCGGTCCGGCGGGCCGTGTTCGTCGAGGAGCAGCGGGTCCCCGAGGCCGAGGAGTGGGACGGGAAGGACGGCGACTGCACGCACTTCCTGGCGTTCGCCGGGTTCCGGACGCTCGCGGGCACCGCGCGGCTCCGGGTGGACGGTGCGACGGCGCGCGCGCAGCGGCTGGCCGTGCTGCCCCCGTGGCGCGGGCACGGGGTCGGCCGCAGGCTGATGGACGCGGTCGAGGCCGAGGCCGCCGCGCGAGGCTGCCGCGAGGTCCTCGCCGACGCCCAGGTCCAGGCGCTCCCGTTCTACGAATCGCTGGGCTACGTCGCGGGCTGCGAGGTCTTCCTGGACGCCGGGATCCCGCACCGGCGGGTCCGCAAGTCCCTCTAGTATTCCCGTCCCCGAACCCGAACCCGAGCCCGGCCCCGCCGCGGGCCGCCCGGAATGAATGGGGCGGGCGCGGGGGGGCGGACCCCTACGTCGCCGCAGCCGTCTGGAACGCCTTCTTGTCCACCGCATACTCCGCGGCGTCCTCCGGCCTCACGATCTTCTGCTTCACCAGGTCCAGCAGCGACTGGTCCATCAGGCACATCCCCGCGGCCCGCTGGGTCTGGATCAGCGACGGTATCTGGAACGTCTTGCCCTCGCGGATCAGCGCGGCCAGCGCGGGCGTGCCGAGCAGGATCTCGTACGCGGCGACCCGGCCCTTGTCAGCGCGCTTCAGCAGCACCTGCGCGACCACGCCCTTCAGGCTCTCGGACAGCATCACGCGGATCTGCTCCTGCTGGTCCGTGGGGAACGCGTCCACGATGCGATCGACGGTCTTGGCCGCGCTCGACGTGTGGAGCGTCCCGAACACCAGGTGCCCCGTCTCCGCCGCCGTGATCGCCTGCGAGATCGTCTCGAGGTCGCGCATCTCGCCGACCAGGATGATGTCCGGGTCCTCGCGCAGCGCGGCCCGCAGCGAGTCCGAGAACGACTTCACGTTCTCCCCGATCTGGCGCTGCGTGATCAGGCAGTTCCTGTTGGGGTGGACGAACTCGATCGGGTCCTCGATCGTCAGGATGTGCTCCTTCCGGCTCGCGTTGATGT
Organism: Deltaproteobacteria bacterium; assembly: GCA_016875475.1. GTDB lineage: Bacteria > Myxococcota_A > UBA9042 > DTJE01 > DTJE01 > VGRB01. Next base: position 3,320 of record VGRB01000265.1, on the reverse strand, counting down.
GGTCGATCATCGCGGCGAGCGTGGTGCTCTTGCCGGACCCGGTCGGCCCGGTGACGACCACGAGCCCCTTCTTCAGCCTGCACAGGCCGAGGATCGCCTCCGGAAGCCCGAGCTCCTCCGCGGTCCGGATCCGGCTCGGGATCACGCGGAACACCGCGCACGTGCCGTTCTTCTGCCGGAACACGTTCGCCCGGAAACGCGCCTTGCCGGGCAGCTCATAGACGAAATCGACCTGGTGGCGGTCGCGAAGCTCGTCCTTCTGCCGATCGCCCATGATCTCCTCGAACATCGCGCGGTTCTGGGCGTCGGTCAGGGCCGGCATCGCGACCGGCTCCAGCTCGCCGTGGACGCGCAGGTACGGGGGGGAATCGACGGTCACGTGGAGGTCGGAGGCCTCGTGCTTGAGCATGTGCAGGAAGAGCTTGTCGAGCGTCGCCATCAGCCGCCCCTCCTCGCGCCAGCGCGGAGCCCGGCCTTCTCCCTTCCCGTGAGCGCGCGCGCCCGCAGGCCGCGTCCGCCTGCGTGCACGACCCCGGCGAGGGCGGACGCCGACAGGACGCGGCTCCCCGACTGTTCCCCGAGCCATGCGACCGCGTCGCCCGGGTCGGACAGCGCAATCCCCGCGAGGACCCGGCATCCCGCCGCGACCGCCCGCAGCGCCGCGGGGTGCGAGCCGGGGTCCGTCAGGTCGTCCACCACCAGCAGCCTGGGCGCCAGCGCCAGCGCCGCCGACATCGCGTGGTTCCGGGCTTCGGGGCCGGGGCCGTCGGGCCGCACCTGGGAGACCCGCGCCGCGGTCGCGATCGGGGCGTCCGCCACCACCACGGTCTCGGGTTCGCCGATCGCGTCCGCGAGCGCGGCGAGCAGCCGGTCCAGCGTCGCCCCCCCCGCGCCGGTCACCAGCCAGAGCCCCGCCTTCGTTCCCGCGATGCGCGCGACCGCGCCCGACTTGCGGACCGCCTCGATCAGGGCCGCGTCCGGGGTCAGCCGCGCGAACGCGAACGCCGGCCCGTCCACGGTCGCCACCTTCGCCGCCCGCCACGCCACGCCCGCCGCCACGTGGGGCTGGGGCCCGCTCGCGTCGAGCCGCCGCGCCAGCGCCTGCGTCCATGCCTCGCCGGCCCGCGTCTCGGTCTCGACGCGGTCCCCGAGGTCGAAACGCACCTCGGCCGGGTCTCCGGGCCGCACGCGCACCGCGACCGCGGACAGCGCGACCGCCCGCGCCAGCAGCGCCTCGATCGCCCCCGCGCCTGTGGGCTCGGCCGTGCCGCGGTACCACTCGTCCAGCGCCGCGCGGATGTCCTCGGCCAGCCCGACGCAGACCACCATCCGCTTGCCGGTCGCGCGCCCGATCGCCTCGACCCCCCGCGTGTCCGCCGGGTCGTCGACCACGACGGTCAACTCGTCGCCGACCAGCAGATACGGGAGGACGTCGTGCTCGAGCGCGAGGTCCGCCGGCACCGCCCGCACCGCGGCCTCGTCCACCGCCTCGGGCCGGACGCGCAGGAACGAATAGCTCCGCTGCTGCGACAGCCCCCAGCCCACGTCCTCGCGGGACACGAGCCCGAGCGAGACCAGCGCCTCGCCGAAGCGCTTGCCCGTGCGCTTCTGCTCCGCCAGCGCCAGCTCGACCTGGTCCGGCGTGATCATCCGGCTCTGGAGCAGGATCGCGCCGAGCGCCTTGCCCTTGAAATCCTTGCCCATCTCTCCCCCTTCGACCCGGGTCGCGTCAGTGCCGCGGCTTCAATCCAACGTCGCCGTACCGGTCCGCGTAGCCCGACCAGACGCCGGGACAGGTCTGCCTGAGCGTACAACCCTCGCAGGCGGCAGGGAAAGTCCGTGCACCGTCGTCGGTGGGGTACAGGTCGTCCTCGAACGCCTCGGCCATCCAGAGGATGTTGTGGCCCCGGAGCCCGGACACGGCGTCGCTCGCGGCCTCGACCTGGCAGGCGGGGAAGCCCAAAACCACGGTCGTGACGCCCGTCGCGGCGTCACGCGATCGGCGCACCTCGGCCACGGCCGCGATCGCGGCCTCCTCGGGGGGGACCAGGAGGAGGTCGGCGTGCTCGTCGAAAAGGCCGCGAGGCTCCGCGAGGCAGAGCTTGTGGGTGATCGGCGCGCGGAACGCCAGGAGGCCGGCGATGTCCGCGATCTCGTGCAGGTTCGTGCGGTTCAGCACGGTGTTGACGTGCAGCTCGATCCCGCGGCCGGCCAGGCCGTCGAGCGCCGCGATCACGTGGTCGAACCCCGCGCACTGGACGAGCGCGTCGTGGGTCGCGGCGCAGGAGCCGTGGAGGGACGTGTGGACGTAGGCGAGGCCGAGCGCGACCATGGCGTCGCGGTACGGCGCGTATGCGAGGCGCCGGCCGTTCGTGATCAGGCCCCAGCGGAGCCCCAGCGACGTCGCGGCCCGGGCGAGCGTCGGCAGGTCGTCGCGCAGCGTCGGCTCGCCGCCGGAGAACAGCACCATGCCGACCCCGGGGTCGCGCGCGGCGGCCATGCGGCGGACCACGTCGGGCGCGGGCACGTCCGGGATCCCGCCGGCGCGGTGCGGGTCGACGCGGCAGAAGAGGCAGTGCGAGTTGCACCGGTAGGTGAGCTTCAGGATCGCGCGGACGGGCGTGTCGTCGGACGAACCGGCCATCCCTCCGACCTTCTCAGCCCGCGCCGGACGGCGAAACCCGCGTCAGAGCCGCAGCCCGTCGTGCAGGTACTCGGGCCGCTCCTTGACCACGACCCAGCGCTTCAGGACCTCGATCACCTTGTCGTCGCCCGACTGGAGGTACTCGAACAGGCGATCCTGGATGCCCATGTAGATGGCGCAGCGGTCGTTCGTCGGGTTCTGCGGGAAGATGTTGCCCTGCTGGCCGTAGTTGTAGACCGGGCACGTGCCGCAGTACGGCTTGTAGGCGCAGTCCGAGCACCCGGGGATCGAGTCGAGGCACGACGCGAGCGCGAGCGACTTCACGGTGTCGTGCGTCACCACGTCGCGCAGGGTCATCGAGTCGACCGCGCCGATGCGGAATGCCTCGTCGCCCATCTGGTACATCATGCGGCCTTCGTCGCAGGTGAAGATGCCGCCCTCGTGGTTGTAGGCGATCTGGCCGACACCCGCGCCGCAGGGCGACCGGATGTCGAGGTAGTTCGGGTCGTCGGGGGTCAGGATCTTGGTCAGGAAGATGGCGGCCAGCCGCTCCAGGATCTCGGTCCCGCCGAGGTTCAGCTCGACGATGTAGTCCATCGCCTCGCGGTAGAACGCAAGGAACTCGCGGCCCGAATAGCCGAGCGCGCTCTGCGTGTTCTTCGCCCAGCCGAACCCC
>VGRB01000264.1 GCA_016875475.1 Deltaproteobacteria bacterium | reverse complement strand
CCCCCACGACGGCTTCACGGTGCCGCGCCTGCTCGAAGACGGCGCGCTGCGGCTGCGCGCGGCGCGCCACCCGCTGCTGCTGCGCCAGCGGTCCGCCGAGGCGACCGTGCCGCTCGACATCTCGCTCGGCGAGCCGAACCACCTGCTGGTGGTCACCGGGCCGAACACGGGCGGCAAAAAAAGACCGTCGTGCTGAAGACCGTCGGCCTGCTGTCGTTGATGGCCCTCGCGGCGGTGCCGGTCCCGGCCGCGGCTGCGCAGGTCCCGTTCTTCGCGGCGGTGCAGGCCGACATCGGCGACGAGCAGGCGATCTCGCAGAACCTGTCCACGTTCAGCTCCCACGTGCAGCGCATCGCGCGCTGCCTGCACCGGGCGTCGCACCGGGCGCTCGTGCTGCTCGACGAACTCGGTGCCGGCACCGATCCGGAAGAGGGCTCCGTGCTCGGCTACGCGGTGCTCGAGGCCCTGGTCCGCTCGCGGGCCTTCGCCGTGGTCACGACGCATCTCGGGCGACTGAAGGAGTTCGCCTACCAGCACCACGGCGCCGAGAACGGCTCGATGGCGTTCGACGGCGCGACGCTGCGGCCGCTCTACCGGCTCGACACCGGCATCCCCGGCAACAGCCACGCGCTCGACATCGCCGGCCGCGTCGGCATGCCGCCGGAGATCGTGGCGCGGGCGCGGGAACTGCTGGGTGTGCGCGACCAGAGCCTCGACCGCCTGATCGAGCGCGTGCAGCTCGCGCGGCGCGACGCGGAGGCCGACCGGCGGCGGTCCGCCGACCTGCAGCGCGAGGCGGCGGCGCAGCAGAACCAGCTCGAGTCGCGGCTCGCCGAGGCGGAGCGCAAGGAGGGCTGGCTGCAGGAGGAAGCGGACGCCGTGGTCGAGGCGGAACTGCGCGCGGCGCGCGCGGCGATCGAAGGCCCGCTCGGCCCGCTGTTGCACGCGGCGGGGCAGCACGGGGAGAACGCGCGCGCGATCAAGCTCGTGGCCGACGGCCTGCTGAAGAAGGCGGCGCTGCACCGCCGGCGCATCGCGTTCTGCATGGGGCTGCGCAAGGGCGACGAAGTGTTCCTGCCGCGGTGGCGGCGGACCTGCGCGGTGACCAAGGTCGACAAGGTCCGCGAGCTGGTCACCGTCGACTACGGCAACGTGAAGATGGAGGTGCCGTTCGAGGACGTGTCCTGGTTGCAGCCGCTGGGGGAGTAGACGGCGCGCTCCGGCGGCCGCCGCGACGGAACGTGGGGGCGTCTTGGCGGCCGCGACGGAACGTGGGGACGTCTTGGCGTCCACCTCGCCGCTTGTTAGGATCCCGCGCCGCTCGTCGACGTTCGCCCGTCACCTCCACGCCGCCGCGGGCTCGTGCCGCGGCACTCGTCCCCGATGCCCCCCGAAGCCACGGCACCTGCCGCAGCCCGTGCCCGTTGCGCCGCCGCGGCGGGGCGACCGCGCGTGCTGGTCGCGGACAACGACGTGGCCGTCGGTTCGCTGCTGGCCGAGGTCCTCACCAGGGCCGGTCTGGCCGTCGAGCGCGCGCTCGACGGCGAGGCCGCACGCGACCTCGCCCGACAGCCAGGCTGCCGCGTCCTGGTCTGCGACCTCGACATGCCGAGGCTGTCGGGGCTGGAGGTGCTCGAGGGGCTGGCGAAGGAGGCGGCGCAACCGGCTGCGATCGTGGTCTCCGGCTACCTCGACGCCGAGGTCGAGGAGCGGTTGAGCGCCCTGCCGCTCGTGCGCGCGGTGCTGCGCAAGCCGTTCGACCTGATCGGATTCGTCCGGCTGGTGAGTTCGCTCGCCGCGGAACGGTCCGAGGCGGGGACCGCCGGCGACGCGCTGCTGCAGCCCGCCCCGGAGCGCGCCGCTGCCAGTCCTCGGCCGCTGTTCCTGGACGCCGCGGAGGGCTGACGGCGCGGCAGCCGGCCGAAAAAAAGGCCTGGTCGACTTGAACTGCCTCCGGGCGTCGGTATCCTCCCCCGGCCTTTCCGCAGCAGCTAGCCCGCTAGCGTAGCTCAACCGGTAGAGCACCTGATTTGTAATCTGGAGGTTGTGGGTTCAAGTCCCATCGCTAGCTCCAGATCAGGCGCCTCCGTCGACTCGCTGACCGGGTTGGAGGCTCTGGAGAGGATCGCACGGACGGCAACGTCGGGCGGATACCAAAGCGGCCAAATGGACCAGACTGTAAATCTGGCGGCTCAGCCTTCGCAGGTTCGAATCCTGCTCCGCCCACCAGTCTCTCCGAAAGGCGAAGGTGCCGTTCGGGCCGTCCGCGCGACGCGGTCTTTCCGTCTGCTCTCTCCTGCGCCGGGACGCGGTCTTTCCGTCTGCTCTCTCCTGCGCCGGTCCGGATCCGAGCCGGCCGGGCGGAGGGTGCGGGTGTAGCTCAATGGTAGAGCTCCAGCCTTCCAAGCTGGCCGTGAGGGTTCGATTCCCTTCACCCGCTCCACGTCGCTCTTTCCCCTGTTGCCCGCTGCTATAGCTCAGCCGGTAGAGCACCTCCTTGGTAAGGAGGAGGTCGTGGGTTCGATTCCCGCTAGCAGCTCCAACCTCTGCTTCCACTTTGTCGGGGCGCCCAGGACCCCACCGAGTTCGAGATCCCATGGCCAAGGAAACTTTCACGAGAACCAAGCCCCACGTCAACGTGGGGACGATCGGGCACGTTGCCCACGGCAAGACGACGCTGACGGCGGCCATCACCTACACCCTCGCGGCGGTGGGCCTCGCCAAGTACAAGGAATACGCGGCGGTCGCGAAGGGCGGCACCGTGCGCGACGCGACGCGCGTCGTGACCATCTCGGCGGCCCACGTCGAGTACGCGACGAAGAACCGCCACTACGCCCACGTCGACTGCCCCGGCCACGCCGACTACGTGAAGAACATGATCACGGGCGCGGCGCAGATGGACGGCGCGATCCTGGTCGTCGCCGCCGACGACGGCCCGATGCCGCAGACCAAGGAGCACGTGCTGCTCGCGCGCCAGGTCGGCGTGCCGGCGATCGTCTGCTTCCTGAACAAGTGCGACCTGGTCGACGACCCGGAACTGCTGGACCTCGTCGAGATGGAGGTCCGCGACCTGCTGGCCAAGTACGACTATCCGGGCGAGACCGCCAAGGTCGTGCGCGGCGCGGCGTTCAAGTCGCTGCAGACGCAGAACCCCGGCCCGGACAACCCGGACAGCAAGTGCGTCTTCGACCTGCTGGAGGCGATCGACAGCGCGATCCCCGAGCCCAAGCGCGACGTCGACAAGGCGTTCCTGATGCCGGTCGAGGACGTGTTCTCGATCGAGGGGCGCGGCACGGTCGCGACGGGCCGCATCGAGCGCGGCAAGATCAAGGTCGGCGAAGCGGTCGAGATCGTCGGCATCCGCGAGACGCGGCCGACGACGGTGACCGGCGTCGAGATGTTCCAGAAGATCCTCGATCAGGGGCAGGCTGGCGACAACGTCGGCCTGCTGCTGCGCGGCCTCAAGAAGGACGACATCGAGCGCGGCATGGTGATCGCCCAGCCGAAGACCGTCACGCCGCACACCAGGTTCAACGCGCAGGTCTACGCGCTGACGAAGGAGGAAGGTGGCCGCCACACGCCGTTCATGACCGGCTACCGGCCGCAGTTCTACTTCCGCACGACGGACGTGACCGGCACGGCGAAACTGCTCGGCGCGGAGATGTGCATGCCGGGCGACAACGTCGAGATCGAGGTCGAACTGATCACCCCGATCGCGATGGACGAACACCAGCGCTTCGCCATCCGCGAGGGCGGCCGCACGGTGGGCGCCGGTCGCGTCACGAAGATCTTCGCCTGAGTCCCCCGCGGAGAACGACCCCTGCAAGGAGCACGTCCCCGCAAGCAGCACGATTCCCGCAAGCACTGGGGCCGGCCCCGGATCGATCGCGAGCCGGGCGGCCCGAGCGCAGGGCAGTAGCTCAATTGGTAGAGCTGTCGATTCCAAATCGACGGGTTGAGGGTTCGAGTCCTTCCTGCCCTGCCACACACCAGACACCCGGTGGTTCTCCCGCGGGAACCGCCGCGGCCCCGGCGACGCTCCCGGCGTCCGCCGGGCCCGACGAGAGGTCCCGACCTGCCAGCCCCGCCGGCGCGGGGCAGGGCCGTGCCGGGCCGATGCGAGCACTTCCGATGAACTTCTACTGGAGCCGACCGTGACCACCCGCCAGGAACAAGGCCGCTACGCCCGCATGATCGCGTTCTGGTCGATCGCGGCGCTGATGACCTACGGCATCTTCCACGGCGGCGGCCTGCACAGCGTGCTGCACCGGTGGATGGGCTCGGCGGACTCCGCGCTGGTCGACCCGTTCCCGCTGTTCGGCAATCTCCGCGTGTCCACGCTGATCGCCGGCGCCGTGCTCGGCTTGACCCTGCTGGTGGTCCACCGCGTCGTCAACCAGCGGCAGATCTCCCAGATCCTCGTCGACACCGAGGCCGAGATGCTCAAGGTGACCTGGCCCGGCTGGAACGAGGTGGTCCAGGGGTCTCTCGCGGTCACCGTCATGGTGCTGGTCGTGTTCGTGTTCCTGACCTGCGCCGACGTGCTGATGATGCAGATCATGGACCTGCTGTTCCTGGGGGGCCGCCGCTGATGGCTCTCGAGTGGTACTTCCTGCGCGTGGTACTTCCTGCGCGTCCAGGTCGGTCGTGAGGACCGCATCCGCGAGGGCATGGTCCGCCGCCTGAAGCAGGCCGGCATCGAGCACCTCGTGCCGCAGATCGTCGTGCCGACCGAGACGATCGCCGATCACCGGCAGGGCAAGAAGACCGTCAAGCGGCGCAAGCTCTACCCCGGCTACCTGATGGTGCAGATGGACCTCTCCGACGAGGTCTGGTTCGCCCTGCGCGAGACCCCCGGTTTCGGCGACTTCGTGGGCGGCCACGCCCAGCCGACGCCGGCGCGCGGCGAGGACGTCGAGAAGGTGCTGGCCCAGATGGACGCCAGCAAGGACCAGCCGAAGGTCGCGGTGACCTTCAAGAAGGGCGACCGCGTCAAGATCAAGACCGGTTTTGGTCCACTCTTCGCCCCTTTCCCCGATCGGACCTGCTCCGCTCGGTCTCGCCACCCGGCGAGAACTCTTGTAGTGGGAGGGTGCGCCCAGCCGGTGCGCATCCGCCGGAACCGCTGAGAGAACGACATGGCCAAGGAAATCACCGCCTACGTGAAACTGCAGTGCCCCGCCGGGCAGGCGACCCCTGCCCCGCCGGTCGGGCCTGCGCTCGGTCAGCACGGCATCAACATCGGGCAGTTCGTCAAGCTGTTCAACGACGACACGCGCGCCCAGGCCGGGCTGATCATCCCCGTGATCATCACGGTCTACAAGGACCGCACCTTCAGCCTCAAGTACAAGTCGCCCCCGGCCTCCGTGCTGCTGAAGCGGGCGGCGAAGCTCGCCACGGCGGCGAAGACGCCGGGCAGCCAGGTCGCCGGACAGGTCACGCGCGCGCAGGTGCGCGAGATCGCCCAGCTGAAGATGAAGGACCTCAACACGGCTCACGTCGAGGCGGCGATGCGCATGGTCGAAGGCACCGCTCGCTCGTGCGGCATCCAGGTAGTCGATTGAAACCGCGCTCTGGATGCCGGCATCCCCGGGCGTAGCGCACAGCCGCGAGAGCCCGGGCCGACCGGCGCCGGAGACCAAGAGCAACAGGAGCATCCATGGCCCGCAAGCGCAGTCGTCGCTACCAGAAAGCCGCCGCCAAGGTGGATCGCAGCAAGCGGTATCCCCTCGCCGAGGGGATGGCGCTGATCAAGTCGCTCGCCGGACCCAAGTTCGACGAGACCGTCGACGTCGCGGTCTGCATCGGCATCGACGCCAAGAAGACCGACCAGCTCGTGCGCGGTTCCGTGAGCCTGCCGCGCGGCACGGGCAAGAGCGTCAAGATCGCGGTGTTCGCCGACGGCGAGAGGGCCAAGGAGGCGCTCGCCGCGGGGGCCGACTTCGTCGGTGCCGCCGACCTCGCCGAACGGATCGAGAAGGGCTTCACGGACTTCGACATGACCATCGCGTCGCCGGACATGATGAAGTTCGTCGGCAAGCTCGGCAAGGTGGTTTGGGCCCGCAGGGCAAGATGCCGTCGCCGAAGGCCGGCACGGTCACGCCCAACGTGGCCGCCGCGGTGCGCGAGTTCAAGGCCGGCAAGATCGAGTTCCGCACCGATGCCGGCGCCAACGTGCACGCCGCGATCGGCAAGAAGTCGTTCCAGGCCGACGACCTCGCCGCGAACCTGATGGCGTTCGTCGACCACCTGCGCACGCTGCGCCCGCCGCAGGCGAAGGGCACGTTCATCCAGAAGGTCGTCGTGTCCACGAGCATGGGCCCCGGGGTCCAGCTCGCCGTCGAGTAGGAGCCCAGAGATGCCCAACCTAGTCAACGAGATCCTCCTGACGGACCTGCGGAACGAGTTCCAGAAGATGGGCTCGTGCGTGGTCGTCGAGTTCGGCAAGCTGCGCCCGGCCCAGGACATCGAGATCCGCGGCAAGCTGCGCGAGATCGGCGTCCGCTACCGGGTGGTGCGCAACCGGCTCGCCAGGCGGGCCTTCGCCAGTCTCCGGCTCGACATGGACGAATCGCTCGGCGGCCGGTGCGCCGTGGCGATCGCCTCCAAGGAGGGCGCGATCCAGGCCGCGAAGGTCCTGCGCGACTGGATCAGGAAGACCAAGGACGCGCCGATCAAGATCAAGGGCGGCGTCGTCGAGGGCACTGCCTACACCGGTGCGGCGGCGGAGGCGATCGCCGACCTGCCGGACCGGAACACGTTTTCAATGCCCAGATCGCCTCGGCCATCAGCGGGCCGGCCCGGTCGCTCGCGAGCCTCGTCAGCGCGGTGGCCGGCGGCCTCGTGCGCTGCATCCAGGCCCGCGTCGACAAGCAGGCCCGCGTCGACGAAACCGGGCCGAGTCCCTCCTGACCCCCGGCTGTCCTCCCCGTGCGGCCTCGGCGGCCGCCGGCCGGAGCGGCGGCCACCCGATATCCGAGTTCCCTTTCCCCCGTATTCCGAACCCACCGGAGGTCGTGTCATGTCGGAGTGTGCAACTGTCGTCCTCGATGCCGAACTCGAGGACATCTTCAAGAAGATCGACGCCCTGAGCCTCGGCAAGGCGGCGCAGCTCGTCAAGGCCATGGAAGCCCGCTGGGGCGTCTCGGCGGCGGCGCCCGTCGCGGTGGCCGCTCCGGCGGCGGCCGCGGCGGCCGCGCCGGTCGAGGAGAAGACCGAGTTCAACGTCGTGCTCAAGGACGGCGGCCCGAACAAGATGAACGTGATCAAGCTGGTCCGCGAGATCACCGCGCTGGGCCTCAAGGAGGCCAAGGCGATGGTCGACGAGGCGCCCAAGACCCTCAAGGAGGGCGTCGGCAAGGACGAGGCCAACGAGCTCAAGAAGAAGCTCACCGAGGCTGGTGCCACGGTCGAGCTCAAGTAGCCCCCAACGAGCTCAAGAAGAAGCTCACCGAGGCTGGTGCCACGGTCGAGCTCAAGTAGTGCGGCCCGACCCGGTGCCGGCGGCCCGGCCCCCGAGCCCGGCCGCCGCGACCACCGGCTCGCGAGACCTCGTGTCTCCGACGCCTGATCGGACTTTTTCGGTTGCGGTCAGGCGCGGGGGGTCTGTACGCTTGTTCGATCTTGGTGCGCTTTTTGCTTGTCCGCTTGCGCGGTCCGATTCCAGGGCCGGCGGCGGGTCGGTCCGTTCGTCAACGCAGTTGGCTCAGAGGTCGTTGGCTCAGAGGTCGTTGGCTCAGAGGTCGTTGGCTCAAAGGTCTGGGACAGAACCTGTCGCAGGCTGATGGTACCGCCCCCAGGCCGGGGGCCCCAGGTGGAACCGCATGGAGACCGTAGTCTACGGGCGATACAGGTCCGTTGCCGAGATCCCCGACCTCGTCGAGATGCAGACGAGGTCCTACCACGGCTTCCTGCAGCCGGACACCGCGCCGAACCGCAGGAAGGTCGAAAA
>VGRB01000263.1 GCA_016875475.1 Deltaproteobacteria bacterium | reverse complement strand
ATCGTGCTCGGTTCCGCGCGCACCGCCGACGTCGTCGCGATCGATACGGTCGAGACCCTTTGCGTGGACGGGAAGGCGTTCGTCGCGATCCTGGACCGCAACCCGCTCGTGCAGCGCCAGATCCTCCAGGCGCTCGTCGTGGACGGCGTCGAGGTGGCGGTCCCGACGCTGACCAGGCCCGCGGGACGGCTCGTCGTCTTCGTGGGCGGGGCCGAGCAGGGGCTCGGCTCCACGACGGTGGCCTACGGGCTGGCGCACGCCCTGACCAGGGCGGTCCCCGTCGCGGGCGACCCGGGGCTGCCGGTCGAGATGCTGGACCTCGAAGGCGAGGAGACCGCGCGCGAGCTTCGGCTCGAGTGGCGCGAAGGCGAGTTCGAGGGCCTCCCGGTCCGCCGCCTCGTCGCGCCGTCGGACTGGACCTTCGGAGTGACGTGGCCCGCGCGCGCGGGGGACGCCGGAGCGCTGGTGCGGGCGGCCCGGGCGAAGGGGCAGGGCGCCCTGATCGTGACCGGCCGCCTGCGGGACGCCTCCGCTCGGGCGGCGCTCGACAACGCGGGCATGGCGGTCTTCGTGCGCAAGGCCGGCGAGCATCCCGTGGACGTGGCGACCGGCCGCGAGCAGGTGCACTTCCAGGCGGTCCGCGTGGCGGAAGGCGTGCCTCTCCCGCTTCAGACCGCGATCCGTGCGGTCCGGATCCCGACCGACGAGGAGGCGGTGACCGAGTTCCGGCGGCACAAGACGCTCGACGCGGTCGGCGGTCGGCTGACGGGGCTCGGCCGGGCGTGCGAACGCCTCGCGCGCGTGCTGCGGGGCCGGTCGGTGGGCGTGGCGCTCGGGGGGGGCGGGGCCTTCGGGTTCGCGCACGTCGGGCTGCTCCGGGTGCTCGAGCAGAACGGCCTGCCGATCGACTACGTGGCCGGCGTGTCGTTCGGGTCGGTCGTCGGGGCGGTCTACTGCGGCGGCGGGATGCGCGCCGTCGAGGAGCTGGTGGCCCGCAGGTACTCGCTGCTCGCGGCGTGCCTTGCTGCGTTCGCGTCAACGAAGCCCATCCGCTGGTTCATCAACTCGCTCGTGCCCGGCAGGCTCGAGACCACGGAGGTCCCGTTCTACCCGGTCGGCATGGACCTGAACGGCCGCACCGAGTACGTGCTGCCGGCGGGCGACCTGGGTCTCGGCGTTCTGGCCGCGTCCAGCCTGCCCGGGCTGTGGCCCACGCTCGAACTGCCCGGCCTCCGCGTGATCGACGGCGGGCTCATCAACAACGTCCCGGCGTCGACGCTCTGGACCGCCGGGGCCGACTTCATCATCAGCTCCAACATCGTTCCGAGCAACCCGGCGCCGGGCTGGATGCGGCACGTCACCGGGCGCATCGTCGATGCCATGCAGGGCGTCTACAACGTGCTCGCGCAGGTCGGGAAGGACCGGTCGCTGCTGGCGGACTACCCGTTCAACTCGGAGGTCGAGGGGTACGACGTGTTCCAGTTCGACAAGGGCGACAGGATCGCCGCGTGCGCCGAGGCGCAGGCGCGCACGAGCTGGAGCGACATCGCGACCGCGTACCGGACGGACAGGTCGGCGCGGCTCGTCCATCCGGCCTGACGGCGGGGTGGCGACGGCCCCGGCGCGGCGGTCCAGGCATGGCGCGCGTTCTGCCGCGCCGCGTCGCTCAGTCGAAGGCCCCCCGGAGCGCGTCGCAGACCTCGTCGATCTGCGACCCGGTCAGCTCGGGGAAGACCGGGATCGAGAGGACCTCGCGGCAGGCGCGCTCGGCCTGCGGGCAGTCGCCCTCGCGGCCGCCGAGGTCGGCGAAGCACGGCTGCATGTGGAGCGGGCCGGGGTAGTAGATCTCGGTGCCGATGCCGGCCGCGTGCAGGCGGGACGCGACCCGATCGCGCGCGCCCGGGACGCGGATCGTGAACTGGTTCCAGACGTGGCGGCCGTCCGGGGCGTCGCCGGGGAGGACCACCCGCCCGTCCGCGGCGAGGTCCGCGAGCCGCTCGCGGTAGGCGGCCGCGTTGCGGGCGCGCGCGTCGCTCCACGCGTCGACGTGCGGCAGCTTGACCGCGAGGACCGCGGCCTGGACCTCGTCCAGTCGGAAGTTCCCGCCCACCAGGACGTGGTGGTACTTGGGGCGGGAGCCGTGCCCCCGCAGCAGGTGCATGCGGTCGTGCAGGTCCGCGTCACGCGAGCTGACGAGGCCCCCGTCGCCCGCGCCGCCGAGGTTCTTGCTCGGGAAGAACGAGAAGCACCCGACGTCGCCCATCGACCCCGCGCGGCGGCCGCGGTGTTCGGACCCGATCGCCTGGGCCGCGTCCTCGATCACCCTGAGCCCGTGGCGGGCCGCGACGTCGAGGATATCGTCCATGTCCGCGCAACGGCCGAACAGGTGGACGGGGATCACCGCCCGGGTGCGGGTAGTCACGCGCGCCTCGAGGGAGGCCGGGTCGAGGTTGAACGTGACCGGGTCGATGTCGGCGAAGACCGGCTGCGCGCCGACGCGGTGGACCGACCCGGCGGTCGCGAAGAAGCTGAACGTCGGGACCACGACCTCGTCGCCGGGGCCGATGCCGAGCGCGTGGAGCGCGAGCAGGAGCGCGTCCGTGCCGGACGAGACCCCGAGCGCGTGGGGGGTGCCGCAGACCTCCGCCGCGGCGCGCTCGAACGCGGCCACGCGGGGGCCCAGGACGTAGCGGCCCGACCGCAGGACCTCGAGCACGGCGGCCTCGATTCCGGGACCGACCTCCAGGTACTGCGCAGCCAGGTCGAGGAGCGGAACCGCCATGGTCGCCTCCGGGGCGGAACGGACAGGGAATGATAGCACCCAGGGCCGTGCTACCATCCCGCGCGGCCTTCAACCCGGGCGAACGCGATGCCGATCGACCTCCGGAGCGACACGGTTACCCGGCCCACGACCGCGATGCGCGCCGCCATGGCGGCGGCGGAGGTCGGCGACGACGTCTATGCGGAGGACCCCACGGTCAACGCGCTCGAGGCGCGCGCCGCGGCCCTGGCCGGCAAGGAGGCCGCGATCTACGTGGCCTCGGGGACCATGGCGAACGAGCTGGCGATCCGCCTGCACTGCGAGCCGGGCGACGAGGCCCTGATGCACGCCGCCGCGCACCCGTTCCACCACGAATCGGGGGCGCCGGCCGCGATCTGGGGGGTGACGATCCGGCCGATCCCGGGCGGGCGCGGGCGCATGGACGAGGAGGCGCTCGCGCTGGTCCTCCACCCCGAGATCCGGCACATGTCGCGCCAGCGCCTGCTCTGCATCGAGAACACGCACGGGTTCTCGGGCGGCGCCGTCCTGCCGCTCGACCACCTCGACCGGGTGACCGCGGTCGCGCGCGCGTCGTCGCTCGCGACCCACATGGACGGCGCGCGCGTCTTCAACGCGTCGGTCGCGTCCGGAGTGCCGGTCCGCGACTTCGCGGCGCGGGTCGACACGATCTCCTTCTGCCTGTCGAAGGGGCTGGGCGCGCCGGTCGGGAGCTGCCTGTGCGGTCCAGCGGACCTGATCCGGCGGGCCAGGCGCCACCGGCACATGCTCGGCGGCGGGTGGCGTCAGGCCGGGATCCTGGCCGCGGCCGGGCTGTACGCGCTCGACCACCACGTGGAGCGGCTCGCGGACGACCACCGGCGCGCGCGCTCTCTCGGCGAGGCGATCGAGGCCTCGGGCGCCGCGCGCCTGCTCGAGCCGATCGAGACGAACATCGTGCTGTTCGCGGCCCCCGGCGGTCCCGCGCCCTGCGACGCCCTCCAGCGCCGCCTCGCGGGCCGCGGAGTCCTCGTCAGCCGCGCATCCCCCGTCGTGCTCCGCGCGGTCACGCACATGGACGTGGACGACTTCGCGATCGAGAAGGCCGGCGCGGCCTTCCTGTCCTGAGGCATTCCCGTCCCCGTGCGCGTGCCCGCCCCAAGCCCCACCCGCCGGCTGCCGGGCCGAAGACGCCGCCCTGATCCACGCTGGTGAGGTTCCGTGCGTCACCGCGCGGGCGACGTCTTCTACCTGTGTGAATCGGCAGCCGGCGGGGGAACAAGTCTCCCGAAAGGGATTCTGCGTGCGGGCGGCGTCGTGCCCGCTGGGGCTGCCCCCCCTACTCCAGAGGCGCGCAAACGATCTGCACCGAATCCAGGTACATCCCCGCCCCGCCCTTTATCCCGACCATCACGTAGCCCTTGGGGCAGGTCTCGTTGTACTCGGAGGTGCCGCCGGGACCGCCGATCCGGGCGCCGAGCCTCCGGGCGGTCCCGATCTTGACCCCGCCGCCGCCGGCCGCGGCAAAACGGGGCCCTCCCCCCTCCTCGGCGAGGCGGCGCGCCAGGTCATCGAACGTCATGTTCTGGATGCGGTCCGCGTTCTTCGCGTGGTCGGACTCCACCGCGTATCCCGCGGTGTCCGCGTACCGGGTCCCCCCCGCGTGCTTCGCCGGACCGGTCCCGCCGCCCGTCGCCGCGGCCGGGGCGCGGCCCGTGGCCAGGGGCTCGCGGACGACCTCCCCGATGCCCCTGATGTCCACGCCCAGGTACGACCTGGACCTCTCGCCCGACGGGAGCGGCTTGCGGTCGCCGAGGCGGACGGTGTAGGCGCCGCGGTCCACGGCGACCCACAGCGTCTCGGACCAGGTCGGCTTCTTCGAGGTCTCCGACGAATAGATCTTGAACGTTATCGGGAAGATGCCGCTGACCGGCTTGCCGGCCTCGTCCACCATCTTCCCCTTGTAGGCCACCGCGCCGGGCTGCCCCTCCCCCCCGCCCTTCGGGGGCTCGGGCGCTCCGCCGCCGCCCTTCGGCGCGCCGGACGCGGCCACGGCCGCCAGGATCGTCGCGAGCACGGCAATCGATCGCAACACCATCTCTCCCCCTCTCCCCTCCGGGGCGTCGGCGAGCGGAACCCCACCGCCTTGGTCCGCCGGCGAGCGGGGCGCCACCTCGATCGTCAACGAGCGGGACGTCACCGTCTCGGTACGTCGAGGTAGCTCCGCGGTCCCGGCGAGAGCCCCGCGTCCGAGTCCGCGTCCTGCCTTCGTCCCCAGCCGTCGGGCACGTCGCCGCGCAGGACCAGGCAGCCCGCGAGTATATCATGCAGCATGCGCCGCCTCGGGCTCGCCAGCGCGGTCGCGGGCCCGATCCCCGCCGCGAGGGCGAGGGGCAGCGCGAGAGCCGCCCGGAGCCCGACCCGCACGACGCCCGGCTTCCTGCCGGACGTGGTGACGAGCCGCATCCCGGCCAGGCGCGCGACGGGCGCGGCGCCCAGCAGGGAGCCGAACGCCGTCTCCCAGACCAGGAACACCCCGGCGAAGATCAGCGCCGGGATCGCGATCGCCTCCGGCACCGTGCCGGCCACGTCCACCAGGTAGTCGAACGCGTTCCAGTAGCGGGGCGGCAGGGGAAGGCCGCTGCCCTGAAGCCAGGCGAGCGAGATCGCGGCTGCGATGCCGGCCTCGATCGCGAGGTCGAGCGCCCCCACGATCAGCCGGAGCGTGAGCGAGGCCGCGGTGTACCCCGCGGCGCGCCCGATGGTGAGCGCGACGGGCATGGGCCGTACTCTACCTCTACCGCGTGTCCCCGGCCACGGCTTGCGCCACGACGACCGCCGCGATCGCCGCGGTCTCGGCGCGGAGCACTCGCGGGCCGGGCCCGGCCGCGCGGAAACCGGCCGCGTCCAGAATCCGGACCTCCCCGGGCGAGAACGACCCCTCGGGCCCGATGGCGAGCGCGGCCCCGCCCGCGGTCCCCGCGAGCAGCGACGCGAGCGACGGCGCGCCCCCCTCGTCGAGGCGGTATCGCTGCCCTTCGGCGAGGTCCGCGACCGCGGTCGCGAGGTCGGGGTGGAACGAGACGGCCGGAGGCAGCCCGCGGCCGCACTGCACGGCCGCTTCGGACGCGACCCGGGCGAGGCGGGTGGTCCGCCTCCCCGCCTCCGCCGCGCCGGGCCGCGGCACGGACCGCTCGCACACGGCGACGCGGACCTCCGCGACGCCCGCCTCGGTCGCCATCCGGACCGCAAGCTCCGTGTGATCCGACTTGAGCAGGGCGAGCACGAGCCGGATCGGCGGCCCGGGCGGGGAGGCCGGCCGCGGCTCGCCGACCCGGAGCGTCCGCTCGGATTCCACGGTGGCGAGATGCTCCGCGCCGGTCGAGTCGACCACGACGACGGAATCTCCCCGTCGCAGGCGGAGGACGCGCAGGTGGTGGGCGGTGGCCGGGTCGGGCATGACGACGTGCCCGGGCGCCAGCGGGCCGCCCGGGACGATTACGCGAGGAAGGGACATGGCTGAGCCTCGCGCGGCGGCGGAGCGTCAGTCGCGCCGGGAGGCGTCGGCTGCACGCGACGCGCGCCCGGCGGCCCACGGTCCGCCGGGCGCTACTTCGCGACGACCCATACCTTGACCTTCGCGACGACCTCGGGCGCGAGCTTCACGTCGACGTGGAATACGCCCAGGTTCTTGATCGGCGCGTCGAGAACCACCTTGCGGTGGTCCAGCTCGATCCCCTCCTCGGCGAGGGCGTCCGCGATGTCGCGCGTGGTGACCGACCCGAAGAGCTTGTCCTCCTCGCCGGCCTCGCGTGCGATCTTGCAGGCGACCTCCTCGAGCCTCGCCTTCAGCCCATCGGCGTCCTTCCGCTGGCGCACGAGGCGCGACGCCACGAGGCGCTTGCGGTGCTCGACCTGCTGCGCCGCGCGGGGCGTGGCGAGCAGCGCGAGCCCCCGGGGGAGCAGGTAGTTGCGGCCGAAGCCGTCGGACACGTCGAGCACCTGGCCGGCCCGGCCGACCTGGTCCACGTCCTGGTTCAGGATGACCTTCATCTCTCCCCTCCCCGTCAGGCGGCCGCGCCGGTGCTGGCGTAAGGCATCAGGGCGATGTGCCGCGCCCGCTTCACGGCGAGCGCCACCTCACGCTGGTGCTTCGCACACACGCCCGAGATGCGGCGCGGGACGATCTTCCCGCGCTCCGTCACCAGCCGCTTGATGGCGGCGGGGTTCTTGTAGTCGATGCGCGCGTTCTTGTCCGCGCAGAACGGGCACACCTTGCGCCGCGGCGGGCCGCGCCGCTTCTTCTTGTCGTGTCCCTTGTCGCGATCGCCCCTCATGGCCTACCCCTCCTCGTCCTTGTCGCCGCGCTCCGCCTGCTCCCGTCGGGCCGCGCGCTCGTCGTCCTCGTCCTCGTCCTCGTCGGACTCGGCCTCGGGCCGCGCGCGCGTCGCCGGGTACTCCGACTCCCAGCCGGTCATCGGCCGGTGCTCGGCCTCCTCGGCCTCGGTCGGCAGCGCGTCGAACTGCTTCTCCTTCTCGTAGTCGAACGTCTCGGGGTTGATGTCCTCCCCGATCCGGACCGTGAGGTAGCGCAGGACGATCGTGGACAGCTTCAGCGTGCGGTTCAGGTCCTTCACGAAGTCGCCGTCGGCCAGGTACACGTAGTAGAGGTACAGGCCCTTCAGGGACTTGCCGATCGGGAAGGCCAGCCGTCGCTTGCCCCACAGCTCGAAGCGGACGTGCTTCGCGCCGGCCTTCTCCATCTGCTCTGTCAGCTTCTCGTACAGCTTGCGCTGGGCCTCGGCCCCCGCATCCGTACGAGTGACCACCACGGTCTCGTACTTCTGGAACACCCGTGCCGCGCTCATTCAACCTCCTTCCGGTCTGGCGGCCCGGTCGCTGAGCCAACGCCCGGGCAAGGAGAACCCTCCGGGATCCGCCCGGCGACCGCCTCCTCCCGTTTCCGTGGGGGGCGTTCCCTGCGGTTCACCCGGTTCTGGGCTGCCGGGACCCCCCCGGCGACCCATGCGGCCAAGGCCTCCGCCGCCTTCTTCAAGGCCGCGGACACCTGGTCCGATTCCGAATCCGCGAACGGCCTGAGCACCCAGTCGACGACGTCACCGTCTTCCGGGGCCCGAGGCCGCCCGATCCCGACCCGCACGCGCACGAACTCGCCCTGGCCGAGGTCCTCGC
>VGRB01000262.1 GCA_016875475.1 Deltaproteobacteria bacterium | reverse complement strand
TTTTCGCACTCCTCCTGGGTCTGGAAGAAGAACCCGCAGTCGTAGCCGCAGCCGCAGCCCGACTCGCCCACGCACTTCGAGCCGTCGAAGATGAAGCCCAGGAACATCTCGCACATGCCGTGCGAGTAGGGCTTGACCGCGACGCAGGTCGGCTGCGTGTCGGGGACGCACTTGCCGGGCTGGTCCGCGACGAAGCAGTAGGCGCCCGGCGGGCAGATGATCGCGCCCTCGCAGTGGTAGCCGGGCTTGCAGTACGTGTCGTCCCAGCAGAGCCCCTCCTTCATCACGCACATGCCGTTCACGCAGGACTCGCCGATCCCGCACTCCGCGTTCGAGGCGCACGGCGGCGCGAGCGGCTTGCAGGTGCCCTCGCACGGCGGGTAGATCATGATGCACATCTGGCCGGGCATGCAGCACGCCGACAGGTCGCTCGCCGAGAAGTCGCAGTACTCGCCCTTGGCGCACTCCGCGTTCGAGGTGCAGCCGGGATTCGCGATGCCGCACGCCTTCTCGCACTCCTCCTGGCTCCCGAAGAACGCGCCGCAGTCGGGCTCGCAGGAGCAGCCGCCCTCGACCACGCAGGACTTGCCGTCGAAGATCCAGCCGAGCAGCATCTTGCAGTAGCCGTGGCTGCCGGGCTTGACGGGGGTGCAGGTCGGGCCGGTGAACACGCACTTGCCGGGCTGCGGCGGGGCGCACTTGCAGAGCGCGCCCGGGGGGCATTCGCACGCCGGGATCGCGCCCTCGCACGACTCGCCGTACCCGCAGTCCTTGTCGTTCCAGCAGTAGCCGGGGGTCATCATGCAGACGCCCGCGCCGCACGGCGGGACGTCGGGGGTGCACTTGGCGTTCGCCGGGCAGCACGCGATCACGCCCGTATCTTCGTACGCGTACGGCAGCGAGCAGTACTCCCACCACTGGCAGTCCGCATCGCTCCAGCACTGGGGCGTCTGCCCGCAGTCCTCGTCCACGAGGCCGTTGCAGTTGTTGTCGACCCAGTCGTCGCAGATCTCGACCGCGCCCGGGCTCGTCGCCGGGTTGTAGTCGTCGCAGTCCTCGCCCGCGCACCAGCCGTCGCCGTCCATGTCGGTGCAGCCGCCGGGCACGCAGGTCCCGGGCAGCGCCACGAGGCACCCGGGGCACGCGCAGTCGCCGGTCGCCGTGTCGCAGTCGCACGGCGGGCAGGCGTTCTCCCACTGGCAGACCCAGCCCGCCGGGCAGTCCGCGTCCGACCAGCACTTGTACGGGTCCTCCTTCTTCACGCAGGTGCCGGTCCCGCCGCACCAGACGGGCGCCTCGGCGCCGGGGTCGCGCTTGTCGCCGCTCGCCGGGTCGGTCCCGCCGCCGCAGTTCGAGTAGTCCATCAGGCAGTAGTAGCCCTCGGGGCACTGCGAGTCGTCGGTGCAGCCGACCGGGTCGTCCACGCACTTGCCGAAGCAGACGTCGCACATCGGGCAGGTCGGGTCCTGCAGGCACTCGCCGTCCGACACCGAGCAGTGCTGCTCGGGCGGGCAGTCGAGGTCGGAGCGGCAGCCCGCCTCGACCGGTTCGCACACGTACTTCACCTTGCAGGCGATCTTGCAGTACGGCGGCTCGTACACGCACGGCGGGCAGTCCGCGGTCTCGACGCACTGGTAGCCCGCGGGGCAGGGCAGGTCGGGGCCGCACTCGGGGGGCGGCGGCACGTCCACGCACTTGCCGTCCACGCACTTGAAGCCGTTGCACTCGGCGTCGGTCTTGCACCCGTTGAACTTCGCGAGGCACGCGAGGTACTCGGGGTTCGGGTCGAAGCCGCACGACCCGTCGGCGAGCGAGCCGCACTTCGTCAGCTTCAGGCACTCGAACTCCTCCTTCCAGATGCACGGGGTGAACACGGGCTCGGTCGCGCAGACCTCGCCGGAGCAGCCGCTGGCCACGCAGAGGTCCTGCGGGCCGTCGCACTTCCAGCCGCACTCGCCCGCCGCGCACTGCCACCCGCCCAGGCAATCGTCATGGGGCAGGCCGTCGCAGTCCGCGGCCGTCGTACAGTCGACCGGGATCTCGTCGGGCGGGGTCGGCGTGCACCCTCCCTTCTCGTTTCCCGCGGTCACCGCGAACACCAGCGCACCGCAGAGCGGCACCAGGAGCTTGATCAGCGACGTGTTGCCCATGACACACCTCCTCGCGTTCCCGGATCCGATTCTACCAGTTTGCTCCCGGTCCGCGCAACCGCGGCCGCGGGTCGCTCCGCGTGGATGAAGCAGGGTCCGTGCCATCTACGAAACGTAGCGCGTGCGGCGGGTTGCGGCCCGGCCTGCGGCGGCTCCGCGCCCGGACCGCGACATCCGCGTCAGGGGTCAGACCCCGCGGCGCGGCACCCGGCGATCGAGCACCTTCCGGAGCACCGCGGCCGGGTCCTCGAAGCGGCAGTTGAGGATCGCCGCGGCGATCACGTAGGGCTTGTGGCCGGCCTCGCGGTAGGTCTCGATGCGGTAGCGGTCGAAGACCGACATGGCGACCTCGCCCTCCGGGAAGTTCAGCCCGGAGATCTCGGCCGGCAGGCAGTGCATGTAGTGCGCCTTGCCGCCGCGCGTCCGCGCCATCATCGGCTCGTTGCACTCCCAGTCCTTGTGGGTCGCGTTCTCGGCGAGGCACTCCTTCTCCAGGTCGTCGATGCCCTTCATGTCCTTCTTCTTCAAGAGCTCGACCCGGCGCTCCATGATCCGGAACGACGCCCAGGACTTCGGGTAGACGATGTCCGCGTCCCGGAACGCGTCCGCCATCGAGTGCGTGTGCGAGAACGACCCGCCGGACGCGGCCGCGTGGCGCCGCGCCACGTCGAGCGTCTCGGGCAGCAGGTCGTAGCCCTCCGGGTGCGCGAGCGTCACGTCCATCCCGAACCGCGTGAACAGCGTGATGATGCCCTGCGGCACGGACAGCGGCTTGCCGTAGGCGGGGCTGTAGGCCCAGGTCATCGCGACGCGCCTGCCGCGCAGGTTCTCGAGCCCGCCGTACAGCTCGGCCACGTGCATCAGGTCGGCCATGGACTGGGTCGGGTGGTCGCGGTCGCACTGGAGGTTGACCACGCACGGCCGCTGCGGCAGCACGCCCTGCCGGTACCCGTCGTCGAGCGCGCCCGCGACCTCGGTCATGTACCGGTGGCCCTCGTGGATGAACAGGTCGTCGCGGATCCCGATGACCTCGGTCAGGAACGAGATCATGTTCGCGGTCTCGCGCACGGTCTCGCCGTGGCTGATCTGCGTCTTGCCCTCGTCGAGGTCGGACGGGCACAGGCCGAGCAGGTCCGTGGCGCTCGCGAACGAGAACCGCGTGCGCGTGGACTTGTCGCGGAAGTTCGACACCGCGAGCCCGCTCTCGAACACCCGGGTCGAGATCCCGGCCTTGTACAGCTCCTCCAGGATCCGCGCCGTCTGGACCAGCGCGCGGACCTCGACGTCCGAGTGCAGCCAGGTCAGCAGGAAGTCCTTGTCGTGGAAGCCGGTCTTCATCCCGCCGAGGGCGTCGATCATCCCGGCGATTGCACGCGCGTCGCTCACGTCGTCCTCCGAAGCGAAACCCGCCCCGTTGTAACCGATGACGCCCGGGTACGGCAAGCCCGTACCCGAGCCCGAGCCCGAACCCGGGCACGAACCCGAACCCGAGCCCGGGCCCGGGTCCGGGCCCGCCTTCCTGCGCCCGCCGCCCCCCCTGTCATTGCGCCCGTCCCAAGCAAGTGGTTTGATCCCTCCCGGGGTCGGGCCCCGGCGGAGCGGGGGCCGGGAGGGAGGGCGCCATGTCCGTCCGAATCGCGGTCGCGGCCGTGCCCGCGCTCGCGTGCGCTGCCGCACTCGCGTCCGCCGCCGCCTGCGGGGACCGGAAGCCGCCCGATCCGGTGGTGCGGCCCGTTCGCGTCGCGGCCGCCGCGCCCGCGCCCGGCGCGGGGCAGTCCCGCTACTCCGGCAACGTGGAGCCGGCCGTCCGCGTGGACCTCGCCTTCAAGGCCGGCGGCTACATCGCCGAGATCATGGAGGTCCGCCTGCCGGACGGCACGCGCCGCCTCGTGCAGGAGGGGGACCGCGTCCGCAGGGGCGACGTGCTCGCGCGGGTCCGCGACCAGGACTACCGCGTGAAGCTCGAACAGGCCCTCGCCGCGATCGGGCAGGCCGAGGCGGCCGTGGACTACGCGCGGCGCGACTACGATCGCGCGAAGCCGCTCCGCGAGGGGGCGGCGATCCCGCAGAGCATGCTCGACGGCGCCAAGGCGAAGCTGGACGGGTCGCTCGCGGCCCGCGATCTCGCCCGCGCGATGGCCGCCGAGGCGCGGAACTGGCTCGAGGACACGGCCGTGCGCGCGCCGATCGACGGGACCGTGATGAAGCGGCTTGTCGAGGTCGGGTCGCTCGTCGGCCCGGGCAGCCCCGGGTTCGTGGTCGCGGACACGGACGCGGTCAGGGTCGTCTTCGGCGTGCCGGACGCCGCGCTGCCGCGGTTCGCGATCGGGACCGAGGTCTCGGTCCGGGTCGACTCGATCGGGCTCGACGAGAAGGGGCGCGTCACGGCCGTCTCGGCGTTCGCTGACCCCCGGACCCGCGTGTTCGACACGGAGGTGCGTGTCGGGAACGGGGACGGGCGCATGAAGCCCGGCATGATCGCGTCCGTGGCCGGCGAGGCCGCGGTCGCCGCACCCGCGCCGTCGGTCCCGCTGGCCGCGATCGTGCGCCCCCCTGGATCGGTGGACGGCTACGCGGTCTTCGTGGTCGAGGAGCGCGAAGGCCGCACCGCGGCCGGCGTCCGGCGGGTCGTGCCCGGCGACGTGCGCGGCGACCGGATCGAGGTCTCGAGCGGGCTCGCCGCGGGCGAGCGCGTCGTGGTGTCCGGGGCCTCGTTCCTGGCGGACGGCGAGGCCGTCGCGGTCGTGCAATGAGCGAGCCGGTCGATCGTACCCGCAACACGGCCCGCTTCTTCGCCGAGAACCGGCAGGTCGCGTGGGTCGTGCTGCTCCTCACCCTGGCATGGGGCGTCTGGGGCTACCTGGAGATGCCCAAGCGCAAGGACCCCGTCATCCCGATCCGGGTCGGCGCCGTGGTGGTCCCGTGGCCGGGCCGGCCCGCGGCCAAGGTCGAGGACCGCGTGACGCGCCGGATCGAGGAGAAGATCCTCGAGAACGGCAACGTGGAGCAGGTGTTCTCGACCACGCGCAACGGCGTGGCCGTCGTCGTGATGCTCCTCGACTCGCGGCTGGACGACGTCGGGAAGGAGCTGGACGACATCAAGGGCAAGCTCGACCAGGTCCGCGACCTGCCCGACGGGGCCGGGCCGATCCAGTTCCTGAAGGACTTCAAGGACACGTCCGCGCTGATGCTGACGGTCGCGAGCCCGGTCGTGCCCGAGGTCGAGGTCTCGCTGCGCGCGGACTCGCTGCGGGCCGCCCTGGCCGAGGCGCGGCAAGGGGTCTCGGGTGCGCGCGCCGCGCTGGTCGTCTCGTTCCCGTTCGGCCTCGAGTCGTCGTCGCTCACGCGCGCCGTGGAGGCGTTCCCGGGGCACCTGACGGACGCGCGGCTGGCGGGTTCGGCGCGGGTCGTCCGGCGGCCGGGGTTTCTGGCCGTGGATTCGGACTTCGCCGGCACGGACGCGGAGCTGGTCGCGGCGTTCGACGGCTTCGTCCGGGACCGCATGGCGCGGGCCGACCTGCACCCGGACGTGTGGCGGCCCGCGGTGGTGCGCGACCCCGGCGGGGCCGCGGCGCGCCTGGCCGAGGTGGCTGGGCCGCGCTACACTCACAGGGACCTCGACGACTTCTCGGAGCGGATCCGGCTCGCGCTCCAGGCGGTGCCTTCGGTTGCGAAGACCGTGCGTTCCGGCGTGATCCCCGAGGCGGTCTGGCTGTCCGCGCCGACGGATCGACTCGCCGCCCATGGGCTCCAGCCGGCCATGCTCCCGGCGCTGCTGTCCGCGCGCAACACCTCGATCCCGGGCGGCATCGTCGAGGCGGGCAGCCGCAACGTGGTCGTGGAGGCGACCGGCGAGTTCGCGGACGAGTCCGAGCTGGCCGGGGTGATGCTCGGCGCCTCGCCGCGCGGCGCGCCGATGTACCTGCGCGACGTCTTCGAAATCGACCGCGAGTACCAGAACCCCCCCCGCTACCTGAACCACTACACCGCGCGCGGCCCGGACGGCCGGTGGCAGCGCACGCGCGCGGTGACCCTGTCGGTGCTGGCGAAGCCGGACCACCAGATCGCGGCGTTCGGCGAGGCGGTGGACGAGGCGCTCGACCGCGTGCGGGCGGAGCTGCCGGACGACCTCGTGGTGGCGCGGACGAGCGACCAGCCCCTCCAGGTGCGCGAGCACGTGAGCCTGTTCATGCGGTCGCTGTGGGAGGCGATCCTGCTCATCGTGGCGGTCGCGTTCGTCGGGTTCCGCGAGTGGCGGAGCGCGACCCTGATGGCGTTGTCGATCCCGCTCACGCTCGCGATGACGTTCGGGATGATGCACGTGTGCGGCGTGGACGTGCAGCAGGTGTCGATCGCCTCGCTCATCATCGCTCTCGGGCTGCTGGTCGACGACCCCGTGGTCGCGGGGGACGCGGTCAAGCGCGAGCTGGCCGCGGGCCGCTCGCCGGTCGTCGCGGCGTGGCTCGGGCCGACGCGGCTCGCGTCCGCCATCGTGTTCGCGACGGCCACGAACATCGCGGCCTACCTGCCGCTCCTCGCGATGAAGGAGGACACCGGGAAGTTCATCTGGTCGCTCCCCGTGGTCATGACGTGCTCGCTCGTCGCGTCGCGCATCGTGTCGATGACGTTCGTGCCGCTGCTCGCGACGCACCTGCTGCGGCCGGAGCACGGCGGCAGGGACCCCCGCCGGGGGCGCGTCGCGGCCGCGTACCGCGCGCTTGTGGACTGGTCGATCCGGCGGCGGTGGGCGGTGCTCGGGGCGGTGACCCTGGTGCTCGCGGGCGCGGCGGTGCTCGGGCCGCGGCTGAAGACAGCCTTCTTTCCCGCGGACTTCCAGTACCTGTTCTACGTGGACATGTGGCTGCCCGAGGACTCGCCGCTGTCCGCGACCGACGAGGCGGCGGCCGCGGCCGACGCGATCGTGCGCGAGGCGGCTGCGGAATACGGTCGCGACAACCCGGGGTCGGACGGGAGGCCCCGCGAGGTGCTCCGGTCGGTGACCACGTTCGTAGGGGGGGGCGGGCCGCGGTTCTGGGTGTCCATCCTGCCGGAGCAGCAGCAGCTCAACTACGCGCAGCTCGTGGTCCGGATGGAGGACAAGCGCGACACCGAGGCGTTCTTCGCGCCGCTCCAGCGCGCCCTGTCCGCGCGGCTGCCGGGGACGCTTCCGGACGTGCGGCGGCTGGAGCTGGCCAAGCCGGTCGGGGTGCCGGTGTCGTTCCGGATCGAGGGCGACGACATCGGGGCCCTGCGCGCCGCCGGCGAGCGGGTGAAGCAGGTGCTGCGGGCGTCGCCTCTGACCGAGCGCGTGCGGGACGACTGGGGGGCCGAGACGCTGACGCTCCGGCTCGACGTGGACCCGGACCGCGCGAACCTGTCGGGGTTGACGAACCTGGACGTGGCGCTGTCGTCGGTCACGTGGGTGAACGGGTTCCAGGTCGCGACGATCGCGGACGGGCGGCACCGGGTGCCGGTACACGTGCGGCTCCAGCCCGAGGAGCGTCGCCACGTCGGGGACATCGACGACTTCTACGTGTATTCGACCCAGGACGCGCGGCGGGTGCCGATCCGGTCGGTCGCGACGCCGGCGCTCGGGATGGCGCCGGAGAAGATCAAGCGCCTGAACCAGCAGCGCACGATGACGGTCGGGGCGTTCCCGGCGGACGGAGTGCTGCCGAGCGAGGTGATGGCGTCGATCCGGCCCGCGATCGAGGAGGTCCGCCGGACCCTGCCGCCCGGCCTGCGGATGGAGATCGCGGGCGAGGAGGAGGAGCAGGTCAAGAGCTTCCGCCAGATATCGGTCGTCATGGCGCTGGGG